>NZ_JAQFJH010000002.1:0-300000 GCF_030440025.1 Streptococcus sp. SO2 | reverse complement strand
GCAGAAGCTCCAGATCAAGGATTAGAGGAAGAACGTTTAACCGATTTTAACCGGATTGAAAGCAATATAGCGACAGAAAAAGCGCAAAGTGAGATGTTGATGAAATGGGTATTTCCCGTCATTTTTATGAGTCACTTACTTCTAGTTCCTCTCTTCTATAGGAAGTTTCGTCAGAGTACAACCATTAAAAAGGTCTTTCCAAAAGATCATCGACTCTACGAACCACCGATGGATTTGCCTCCAATGGTTTTAGCAGAAGCAGTGTATTCAACCTCCTTAGAGGAAGTCAATCCCCTAAACAAATCAGGGTTTGGTAAATTTACTTTTGAACGTTTGATTCAGGCAACCTTGTTGGATTTAGTAGATCGAGGCCATTTATCTATTTTCCAAGGGGATGAGGAACCTTATGTGCGCATTATCAGTGAAAAGGGTTTGTCCAATTTTGAGAAGGAATGCCTGCGCATGACTTTGTCAAATAAGAAAGAATTGGCTATTTCAGAGCTCTTCCCTGATTACCAAGTTTCATCTTCCCTTTACTGTGGTGCCAAAGAGTCAGATGAAAAACATATCCGAGAAACAGGCTCGCGTCTTAAACGCTCCTTTGAAGGAAGACTTCAACGCATTCAGTCTTGTGTCAAGGATAAGGTCCATGTACTTCGTATCCCAAGCTACTATCGTTCCTTGACAAGCGAGGAACGCCGCCTTGCTCTCGGGATGCGGGTCTGTTCAGCCATAACAGCTCTAGGTGGATTGCTTTTCTTTTATTATAGTTGGCAAACACATGGCTTCTTTTCGATCCCGTTTCTACTTTTAGGATTGACAGGATTAGGGACTAGTTTCTGGGTTTATCTTGCCACGCGAGGGGCCTATCGTGATGGAGTTCTAACAGAGGAAGGAGCAGAAATCTTCTATCTCTGGACGAGTTTTGAAAATATGCTTCGCGACATCGCTCATCTGGATCAGGCCGAGCTAGAGAGCATCGTCCTTTGGAATCGTCTACTGGTCTATGCGACTCTCTTTGGTTATGCCAAGAAGGTGAGCAAGTTAATGAAAGTCCGCCATATTCAGCTTGAAAATCCAGATTTGAATCTTTATGTAGCCTATGGTTGGCACTCACAGTTCTACACCTCAACTGCACAAATCAAGCAATATACTGCTGTCGCAAATACAGCTAGCAATTACTCTGTATCTTCTGGAAGTGGTTCTTCAGGTGGAGGATTCTCAGGAGGCGGAGGCGGTGGTAGCATCGGCGCCTTCTAAAAAATCTATCGCAACATCTGAAATTATGTTATAATAGAGGACAGAAAAAGGAGTAATGTATGTATTTTATTGAAATTTTGAAGTCAATCTTTTTTGGGATTGTTGAAGGAATTACAGAATGGTTGCCCATTTCAAGTACTGGCCACTTGATCTTGGTTGAAGAATTTGTACAATACAAGGACCAAAATGAAGCCTTCATGTCCATGTTTAATGTTGTCATTCAGCTTGGTGCCATTTTAGCAGTTATGGTCATTTACTTTAATAAGCTTAATCCCTTCAAACCTGGTAAAACTAAGGTAGAAGTTCGTAGAACTTGGCAATTGTGGTCAAAAGTCTTCGTTGCGACCTTGCCTTTGCTATTGGTCTTTAAACTAGATGATTGGTTTGATGCCAACTTCCATAACATGGTTTCAGTTGCAATCATGTTGATTATCTATGGTGTTGCCTTTATCTACCTTGAAAAACGAAATAAGGCGCAAGCCATTGAACCAACAGTGACAGAGCTAGACAAGTTGCCCTATAAAACAGCCCTTTACATTGGGCTCTTCCAAGTCCTCGCCCTCTTTCCAGGAACGAGCCGTTCAGGTGCGACGATCGTTGGTGGTTTGTTAAATGGAACAAGCCGCTCAGTCGTAACAGAGTTCACCTTCTATCTCGGAATTCCTGTTATGTTCGGAGCCAGCGCTTTAAAGATTTTCAAATTTATTAAAGCAGGTCAACTCTTGAGTTTTGGACAACTGTTCTTGCTCTTGGTTGCTATGGGTGTTGCCTTTGCGGTCAGCATGGTTGCCATTCGTTTCTTGACTAGCTATGTGAAGAAGCACGACTTTACACTCTTTGGTAAATACCGTATCGTACTCGGTAGTGTCTTGTTGCTCTATAGTTTTGTGCGTTTGTTTGTATAAGAAAAAAAGCTTGAGGGAATTTTCCTTCAAGCTTTTTAAAATCCTGTCACCGTAATTCCTAGTAAACGGATACCTTTTTCTTTTTCAGCTAGTTCTTCGTAGAGTTGAAGGGCAGTTTGAGAAACCTGACTAGCGTCCTGTGTTGCTTGTGGGAGACTTTTTCGTCTAGTCAGAGTGGAGAAGTCAGCATATCGTATTTTTAGGATAATGATTTTTCCAGCTTTGTCCTGCTTGCTGAGATTGTGAGCTACCTTTTCGGAGAGAAGAGACAGCTCTTTTTTGATGTCTTCTTCTACTTGTAGGATCTTTCCGTAGGTTTTTTCCTTGCCAATGGACTTACGAATGCGGTCGGGCTTGACCGGTGAGTTATGAATACCTCTTGCCTTTCGATAAAGGTCAAAACCGAGTCTGCCGAACCGATCGATTAAAGTAACTTCTGAGACATCCAATAAGTCTGCACCGGTATAAATGCCCATTTCATGAAGGCGTTCAACTGTTTTCTTACCAACACCATGAAATTTAGCAATGTCCATTTGTTTGAGAAAGTCTTGAGCCTGATCTGGGAGGATAACTGTCAAACCATGTGGTTTTTGATAGTCACTAGCCATTTTAGCTAAAAATTTGTTATAAGAAACACCAGCAGAAGCTGTCAGGTGTAGCTCCTGCCAGATATCTTGTTGGATGAGGCGGGCTATTTTGACAGCTGACTTGATACCGAGTTTATTTTCCGTCACATCTAAGTAGGCTTCGTCAATACTCATAGGTTCAATCAAATCAGTGTAGCGTTTAAAAATAGCTCGAATCTCAAGTCCCACAGTCTTATACTTTTCATAATTTCCAGAGATAAAGATAGCTTGGGGACAGCGCTCATAAGCTTCTTTAGAACTCATGGCTGAATGAACACCAAAAGCTCGTGCCTCATAGCTACAGGTAGAAACGACACCACGCCCACCTGTTTGTCTGGGGTCGCTTCCGATAATGACAGGTTTGCCCTTTAACTTAGGATTATCTCTTATTTCCACCGCAGCAAAAAAGGCATCCATGTCGATATGGATGATTTTTCTGGACAGATCATTTATCAATGGAAATATGAGCATTCCAATCCCTTTCTAGTGTCATTTTCTATTTATTATACCCTTTTTTCTGAAAAAATGGGAAAGTTCAACCTGACTTTCAAAAATATAATACAGATAAGAACAAAAAAGAGACTGTATTATAAAAGAAAGCGTCTAAAATGCCGATTTTCTCTTGTTGAAATCGGTTACTGTATGGTATACTTGTCTCAAGAATGTAACAGATGACTGTTACTAGAAAAAAGAGGATATTAACATGGTTGTTAAGACAGTTGTTGAAGCACAAGATATTTTTGATAAAGCTTGGGAAGGCTTCAAAGGCGTAGATTGGAAAGAAAAAGCAAGTATTTCTCGCTTTGTTCAAGCTAACTACACACCTTATGATGGAGATGAAAGTTTCCTTGCTGGACCAACAGAACGTTCACTCCACATCAAAAAAATCGTAGAAGAAACAAAAGCACACTACGAAGAAACTCGTTTCCCAATGGACACTCGTCCAACATCTATTGCTGATATTCCTGCTGGATTTATCGACAAAGAAAATGAAGTTATCTTCGGTATCCAAAACGATGAACTCTTCAAATTGAACTTCATGCCAAAAGGTGGTATCCGTATGGCTGAAACTACTTTGAAGGAAAATGGATATGAACCAGATCCAGCTGTTCACGAAATCTTCACTAAATACGTAACAACAGTTAACGACGGTATCTTCCGTGCCTACACTTCAAACATTCGTCGCGCTCGTCACGCTCACACTGTAACTGGTCTTCCAGATGCCTACTCACGTGGACGTATCATCGGTGTTTACGCACGTCTTGCTCTTTACGGTGCAGACTACTTGATGCAAGAAAAAGTAAACGACTGGAATGCGATCAAAGAAATTGATGAAGAAACAATCCGTCTTCGTGAAGAAGTAAACCTTCAATACCAAGCATTGCAACAAGTTGTTCGCTTGGGTGACCTTTACGGAGTTGATGTCCGCAAACCAGCGATGAACACGAAAGAAGCAATCCAATGGGTTAACATCGCCTTCATGGCTGTCTGCCGTGTTATTAACGGTGCTGCTACATCTCTAGGACGTGTGCCAATCGTATTGGATATCTTTGCAGAACGTGACCTTGCTCGTGGTACATTTACTGAATCAGAAATCCAAGAGTTCGTTGATGATTTCGTTATGAAACTTCGTACAGTTAAATTTGCTCGTACAAAAGCTTATGACCAATTGTACTCAGGTGACCCAACCTTCATCACAACTTCTATGGCTGGTATGGGTAACGATGGTCGTCACCGTGTTACTAAGATGGACTACCGTTTCTTGAACACTCTTGACAACATCGGTAACTCTCCAGAGCCAAACTTGACAGTTCTTTGGACTGACAAATTGCCATACAACTTCCGTCGCTACTGTATGCACATGAGCCACAAACACTCTTCTATCCAATATGAAGGTGTAACAACAATGGCTAAAGACGGATACGGAGAAATGAGCTGTATCTCATGCTGTGTGTCACCACTTGACCCAGAAAACGAAGATCAACGTCACAACATCCAGTACTTCGGTGCTCGTGTAAACGTTCTTAAAGCCCTTCTTACTGGTTTGAACGGTGGTTACGACGATGTTCACAAAGACTACAAGGTATTTGACATCGATCCTATCCGTGACGAAGTTCTTGAATTCGAATCAGTTAAAGCCAACTTCGAAAAATCTCTTGACTGGTTGACTGACACTTACGTAGATGCTTTGAACATCATCCACTACATGACTGACAAGTACAACTACGAAGCTGTTCAAATGGCCTTCTTGCCAACTAAACAACGCGCTAACATGGGATTCGGTATCTGTGGATTTGCAAACACAGTTGATACATTGTCAGCTATCAAGTACGCTACAGTTAAACCAATCCGTGATGAAAATGGCTACATCTACGATTACGAAACAATCGGTGAATACCCACGTTGGGGTGAAGATGACCCACGTTCAAACGAATTGGCAGAATGGTTGATCGAAGCTTACACAACTCGTCTACGTAGCCACAAGCTTTATAAAGACGCAGAAGCTACAGTATCTCTTTTGACAATCACATCTAACGTTGCTTACTCTAAACAAACTGGTAACTCACCAGTCCACAAAGGTGTATACCTCAACGAAGATGGTTCTGTGAACTTGTCTAAACTTGAATTCTTCTCACCAGGTGCGAACCCATCTAACAAAGCTAAAGGTGGATGGTTGCAAAACTTAAACTCACTTGCTAGCCTTGACTTTGGTTACGCAGCTGACGGTATTTCATTGACAACTCAAGTTTCACCTCGTGCTCTTGGTAAGACTCGTGACGAACAAGTGGATAACTTGGTAACAATCCTTGATGGTTACTTCGAAAACGGTGGACAACACGTTAACTTGAACGTTATGGACTTGAACGATGTTTACGAAAAGATCATGTCAGGTGAAGACGTTATCGTACGTATCTCTGGATACTGTGTAAACACTAAATACCTCACTCCAGAACAAAAAACTGAATTGACACAACGTGTCTTCCACGAAGTTCTTTCAATGGATGATGCATTGAGCTAAGATTCAATTAGAATAATAAGAAAGCCAGTCAAAATGACTGGCTTTTTACTATAATATCAAAGATTGACCTAATTACAGATGTAACATATATTAAGCTATTTATATTAGTTTACCGATATAAATAGCTCAAAATTGAATGGCTAGGTTATAGAATGATGCAAATACGTGTATTTTTAAGTTAATATACTTGAATAGATTGTATTGAGATGTTATAATATAATAGACAAGCTCTAGTTAGTGATAGAGGTTGTCAAAATGTTATGATGTAATCTCTTAGGGAGATTAGAAATAAAAATTTCATATAGAAAAGAGGAGAAGAAATGTCGAAAAGCAAAGCGTTAAAAATGCTTTCTAAATTTTCTGCGTTAGTTTTTGCTATTTTAGCTCTAGCATCTGTTTTAGTAGGCATTGTTAAAGCAGATAATCCAGTATCAAAAGAATTAACACAAGTAATTACAGACATTGATCTGTTAGATGCTTCAGATACTAAGCAAAATGTGAGTTCAGAAGGAGATTTCGAGCTTCGTACGAATTTAGCATATAAGCTTCGTGTGACTTTTGATCTCAAACAGTATAATGAACATCTGAATAATGGAGATTATTTTACCTTTGATATACCTGCTCCTATGGCAGTTTATGAGGGGAGTCAGGATTTAATTGATCCGACAACAAAAGTTACTATTGGAGAAGCTGAAGTGACTTCAAATGGTACTGATCAAGGTGGGAAAGCAAAAATCACCTTAAAAAACCTGGATAAATATTTAGAGAAAACTGGTGGAGATAAGGTAAAGGATGTGTCAGGGAATTTTTCTGTTTCTTTTAGATTCTTAAAAGATCAGAATAAGACCCGCATTAACTTTAATTCATCCTCATTGAAGCAAGAAGTGACTCACATTTATTCATCAAAAACAATCGATGGTCCCAAAGTTGGTACTGAAAATTACGCTAAAATTGGGGGTCGTGCTGCCCTTGAAAGTTGGAACTCTCCAAAACTGGCTGAGATTGGTTCGGTTAGCAAGGGAGATGCATGGTCTGTCTGGCGTGTACGTGTAAATACAGAGAAACAAGACTTAGGACAAAATATTGTATTACATGATACTATACCAAATGATGATACTAGTTACACTCCCGCACAGTATATTCCTGAGACTCTAAAAGTATATAAGGCAGATATCACTGTTGGGACTTCTGCTGTTCCAGATGATGCAGTATTGTTAACTGAGGGACAAGACTATACCGTTTCGTGGAACGAAAACTATACTTCATTCGATATCATTTTTAAAGATGGAACGACCTCTTATATAGTATCTTATAACACAACAACTCCTAATGATGGAAGTAAAGTAGGAAATAGGGTTGCTCTGTCGTTGGCTGACGGGACTAAATTAGCACAGAACACAAGTCGTCCGGGAGCACTTGATATGACAGCTGAGGCGACATCTTTGATTTCTGGTACGATTGTAGCATCTACTGCTTACCAAATTAAGATTCATAAGACTGATGCCTTCACTCTTGCTCCAGTTTCGAGTGCAGTATATACTGTGACAGCAGCAGATGATGCAAGTGAAACAACAGAAGTGACTACGAATGAAAAAGGAGTAGCGCTTACGAAAACTTATGATCAGAAATGGGAAGGTAAAACGTTTAAGATCAAAGAGAAGACTGCTCCATCAGGCTATAAACTAGATGAAAAAGAGTATACAGTTAAACTCGGTGCTGCGGGTTCTACTATTCATCTTAAAGATGAACCTGTTCCAGCTGTATTCAATGTGACGGCTAAGAAAGTAGTAGAAGGACGTACAGATAAACTTCCAAAAGCGGATGAGTTTACCTTTAACCTATTTTCTGCAGAGAACTTGAAGGACCCTGTAGCCACAGCAAAATCAAAAGCTGATGGAACGATTACCTTTGAGAATCTCCAAGTAAAAGGTGCGGGAACTTATCACTACATCATCAAAGAGGACACTTCAACAGCAGTTGCAGGCGTTACATTTGATACAGAAGCCAAGGAAGTTACTGTAGCAGCAACTTTCCAAAGTGGAGTTTTAACAGCAACTGTCACATCTGCAGAACCAACTTTCACTAACACTTATAAAGCAACTCCAGCTAAAGAAACTATCACAGCTAAGAAAGTCTTGAACGGTAAAGAACTTGAAGCTGATAAATACGAATTCGAACTTAAAAAAGGTGAAGAAGTCGTTGCGACAGCTAAAAACGCTGCAGACGGCACCGTTACTTTCAAAGAAATTGAGTTCGAAACAGCAGGTGATTACACTTACACTATCACTGAAAAAGCGGGTAGTGAAAAAGGTGTGACATACGATACTGCTAAACACGAAGTTAAGGTAAAAGTTACAGATAACGGGGAAGGAAAACTTGTTGCAGCTGTTACAGGTAACAACCCAACCTTCACCAATACCTATAAAGCAGCTCCAGCAAAAGAAATTATCAAAGCTACTAAAGTTTTGGATGGTAAAAAACTTGAAGCTGATAAATACGAGTTTGAACTTAAAGAAAAAGAAAGTGACAAAGTCGTTGCGACAGCTAAAAACGCTGCAGACGGTACTGTGACTTTCAAAGAAATTGAGTATGCAGCAGCAGGTGAATACACTTACACTATCACTGAAAAAGCAGGTAGCGAAGCAGGTGTGACATACGACACTGCTACACATGAAGTGACAGTAAACGTTACAGATGACGGCCAAGGTCAACTTGTTGCAGCTGTTACAGGTAACAACCCAACCTTCACAAACACATATAAAGCAGCTCCAGCTAAAATTGCTATTGAAGCTAAAAAAGTTTTGAATGGTAAAGAGCTGGAGATAGATGAGTTTGAGTTTGAACTGAAAGAGGGTGACAAGGTTGTTGCGACAGCAAAGAATACTGCTGGCGGATTGATTCGTTTTTCTGAAATTAGCTATTCAACAGCAGGAGTATATAACTACACTATTACAGAAAAGGTTGGCAATAAACTTGGTGTAACTTATGATAAAACAGAACATCCAGCAACTGTAGAAGTGAAAGATAATGGCGAAGGTCAACTTGTCGCGACAGTTACAAGTGAAACACCAGTTTTCGTTAATGACTATAAAGCGGAACCTGCACAGGCTACAATCAAAGCTAAGAAAGTCTTGAAAGGTAAAGCGCTTGAAGCTGATGCTTACACATTTGAACTGAAAGAAGGTTCAGACCTTGTAGCTACGGCTAAGAATACTGCCTCAGGAGAAGTTGTCTTCAACGTCACTTTCTCAGCAGCAGGCGATTACGTTTACACTATTACTGAAAAAGCTGGTGACGATAAAACAATCACTTATGATCAAAATGCGTATGAAGTGTTCGTCACTGTTGCGGATGATGGTAAAGGCCAATTGGTTGCGACTGTAGAAGATGCGGATACAGAACGTGTCTTCACAAACACTTATACAGCACCAGCTCCAACAGCTACATCGGCAACACTTGAATTTACGAAAGAATTGACTGGTCGTACTTTGGTTGATGGTGAGTTCCAATTTGAATTGTACAAAGATGGACAAAAAATTGATACAAAAACAAACCAAGGTGGAAAAGTAACATTTAATGCAATCAACTATGATGCAGAAGGTGAGTATACTTATACTGTAAAAGAAGTGAATGCTGGAGCAACTGGTATTACTTATGATACAGAAAAGACTGCGGTGGTAAAAGTAACCAAAGATGCAGCAACCAACGCTTTGAAGGCAGCTGTTGAATATCCAGCAGGTAGTGTCTTCAAGAATAGCTTCAAAGCACCAGCGGTAGAAGCTACGATTGAAGCAACTAAGAAACTTGAAGGTAAAGAACTTGCGGCTGATGCTTATACTTTCGAATTGAAAGAGAAAGGCGCCGTTGTAGCTACAGCTAAGAATACTGCCGAAGGTAAAGTAGACTTTGTTCGTTCATTCGAAGAAGCAGGTACTCATACTTATACCTTGGTTGAAAAAGTTGGTACTGAAGAGGGTATTGAATACGATAAGACTGAGCATACCGTAACAGTCACTGTAGTTGCGGATGATCAAGGTCTCTTGACTGCAAAGGTTTCGTATGCCGATGGTAAAGAAGTTGTATTTACAAATAAATACACTGTTCCAACACCAACACCAGAACCAAATCCAAATCCAGCTCCAAATAATCCAGGAACAACGCCAGATCCAGCACCAACACCAGATCCAACGCCAAATAATCCAGGAACAAATCCAACTCCAGGAACAGAACCAACTGATCCAGGACAAAAAGAGGATCCAAAACCAACACCTCCAGCTACGGAGACTAAAGGTAAAGCTGAACTTCCAAACACAGGGGAAGCAACCTCTATCCTTTCTGCGCTTGGATTTGTAGTCTTGGCATTGAGCGGATTGGTATTCTTCGTAAAACGCAAAGCTTAAGCTTTTGTAGAAGAAACATGAAACTTGGTAAGTGAGAATATTTCTTCTCTCTTAAACTTGATAGAGAAAGTCTCTAGAAAATTCGTTTTCTAGGGGCTTTTTTTGTACTTCAAAAAATTTTTTTAAAAAATAGTCAAATTTGGTCAAAAAACTATTGACTTTTACTGACTAATGTGATATAGTAGGAACATAAGGAAAATGAATTCCTTAGAAAACTTCATTTTCAATGATTCTATTTATTGAAAATGTATGATAGATACCCTAGAAAGGGGTGGGGCCTATGTTAAATCTAACAGATTTTGAAAAGAAGATGATAAAAGGCTTATTTAAGAAAGAAAAACCAGAAATTATACGTAGGGTAGCTAGTTAGCTAGTCTAAAATTTTTAAAACAAAGGTCAAAGATAGTCAATATCAGAGATCGCAAATAATTAAGAATAAACGAGGTAAAGAATATGAACAACAACTTTAATAACTTTAACAACATGGATGATTTATTTAACCAATTGATGGGTGGTATGCGAGGATATAGTTCTGAAAATCGTCGCTACTTGATTAATGGACGTGAAGTGACACCTGAGGAATTTGCTCAGTATCGTGCAACTGGTCAATTGCCAGGAAATGCAGAATCTGATGTGCAAATGCAACAACAGGCTTCAGGTATGAAACAAGACGGTGTCCTTGCTAAACTAGGTCGTAACTTGACCGCAGAAGCTCGTGAGGGCAAGCTGGATCCTGTTATCGGACGAAACAAGGAAATTCAAGAAACATCTGAAATCCTCTCACGTCGTACGAAAAATAATCCTGTTCTAGTCGGAGATGCAGGTGTTGGTAAGACAGCCGTTGTCGAAGGCCTAGCACAAGCGATTGTGAACGGAGATGTTCCAGCTGCCATCAAGAACAAGGAAATTATTTCTATTGATATCTCAGGTCTTGAGGCTGGTACTCAATACCGTGGCAGCTTTGAAGAAAACGTTCAAAATCTAGTCAATGAAGTGAAAGAAGCAGGGAATATTATCCTCTTCTTTGATGAAATTCACCAAATCCTTGGTGCTGGTTCAATCGGTGGAGACAGTGGTTCTAAAGGTCTTGCAGATATTCTCAAGCCAGCTCTCTCTCGTGGTGAATTGACCGTTATTGGAGCGACAACTCAAGACGAATACCGTAACACCATCTTGAAAAATGCAGCTCTTGCTCGTCGTTTCAACGAAGTGAAGGTCAATGCTCCTTCAGCAGAGGATACCTTTAAAATCCTTCAAGGGATTCGTGATCTCTATCAACAACACCACAATGTCATTTTGCCAGACGAAGTCTTGAAAGCAGCAGTGGATTATTCTGTCCAATACATTCCTCAACGCAGCTTGCCAGATAAGGCTATTGACCTTGTCGATGTAACGGCAGCTCACTTGGCAGCTCAACATCCTGTAACAGATGTGCATGCTGTTGAACGGGAAATTGAGGCAGAAAAAGACAAGCAAGAAAAAGCAGTTGAGGCAGAAGACTTTGAAGCAGCTCTCAATGCTAAAACACGTATTGCAGAATTAGAGAAAAAAGTCGAAAACCACACAGAAGACATGAAAGTGACTGCAAGCATCAACGATGTGGCTGAGTCTGTAGAGCGAATGACAGGTATTCCAGTGTCACAAATGGGAGCGTCAGATATCGAACGTTTGAAAGATATGGCTCATCGCTTGGAACACAAGGTAATCGGCCAAGATAAGGCAGTAGAAGCAGTAGCTCGTGCTATCCGTCGTAACCGTGCAGGATTTGATGAGGGCAATCGCCCAATCGGTAGCTTCCTCTTTGTAGGGCCTACTGGGGTTGGTAAGACGGAACTTGCTAAGCAATTGGCGCTCGATATGTTTGGAACCAAGGATGCGATCATCCGTTTGGATATGTCTGAATACAGTGACCGCACAGCCGTTTCTAAGTTAATTGGTACAACAGCAGGTTATGTAGGTTATGATGACAATAGCAATACCTTGACAGAACGTGTTCGTCGCAATCCTTACTCTATCATTCTCTTGGATGAGATTGAAAAGGCTGATCCTCAAGTAATCACCCTTCTCCTCCAAGTATTGGATGATGGTCGTTTGACTGATGGTCAAGGAAATACAGTGAACTTCAAGAACACGGTCATTATCGCGACATCAAATGCTGGATTTGGTTATGAAGCCAACTTGACTGAAGATGCGGATAAACCAGAATTGATGGATCGTTTGAAACCATTCTTCCGCCCAGAGTTCCTTAACCGCTTTAACGCAGTTATCGAGTTCTCACACTTGAATAAGGAAGACCTTTCTAAGATTGTGGACTTGATGTTGGCGGAAGTCAACCAAACCTTGGCTAAGAAAGACATTGATTTGGAAGTCAGCCAAGCAGCTAAGGACTTTATCACAGAAGAAGGCTATGACGAAGTCATGGGTGTTCGTCCTCTCCGTCGTGTGGTTGAACAACAAATTCGTGATAAGGTAACAGATTTCCACTTGGATCATCTAGATGTTAAACATCTGGAAGCAGATATGGAAGATGGTGGTTTAGTTATTCGTGAAAAAGCCTAATACTCTTCGAAAATCAAATTCAAACCACGTCAACGTCGCCTTGCCGTACTCAAGTACAGCCTGCGGCTAGTTTCCTAGTTTGTTCTTTGATTTTCATTGAGTATAAGACAAAATTTTGAGAATAAAAAAAGAAGGAACTAGCTAAAAGCTGGTTCCTTTTTGTGTTTAGATGATATGGCGCTCAAAGGCATCATCTGAGATTCCTTGTTCCAGGATGAGTTTCGCCCATTCTTTAGCTGAAAAGAGGCTGTGGTCCTTGTAGTTTCCGCAAGATTCGATGGTTGTTCCAGGGACATCTTCCCAAGTAGTAGTCTCAGCGATTTCCTTGAGCGAATCCTTAATAACAGCTGCAATTTCGGCACTGGTATGGCGTCCCCACATAATCATGTGGAAGCCTGTACGACAACCAAATGGCGAACAGTCAATCATACCGTCAATGCGGGTACGGATGAGTTTGGCTAAGAGGTGCTCAATGGTGTGAAGACCAGCGGTAGGGATAGAATCCTCATTTGGCTGTACCAAGCGAATATCAAAGTTGGAGATGACATCTCCCTTTGGCCCTGTTTCCTCCCCAATCAAGCGAACATAAGGTGCTTTGACAATGGTGTGGTCAAGTTCAAAACTTTCAACAATAACTTCTTTTGACATGGTAGTTCCTTTCAGTTTTCTTCTTTCATTATATCATAAAGGGTGCTGTTGAGATAGAGAGAAAACCTCTCCGATGAAGGAGAGGTTTGAGTTTTTTATTTGCGATATAAGCGGTCGTATTGGTAATAAGGGTCAAAGGTTACGTTGATACCCAATTTGCGAAGGACATTCTTGTCTTCATCGGTCAGGATGATGGTTGAGTGAGCTTCGCTTCCTTTGAGATTCCCAAGTTCCTCCATGGCACGCGCAGCGTCAGGATTTTCCATAGCTGTGATTGCAAGAGCAATCAGGATTTCATTTGAGTGGAGGCGAGGATTGCGGCTACCTAGATGATTGATTTTAAGACCTTGAATTGGTTTGACAACTTCAGGCTCGATGAGTTTCACTTCCTTAGCAATGTCAGCTGATTTCTTAATAGCGTTGATCAAGGCAGCAGCTGTGGGACCAAAGAGTTCTGAGTTTTTACCAGTGACGATTTCCCCATTTGGCAATTCGAGTGCTAGGGCAGGTCCGCCAGTTTCTTCCGCCTTTTGACGTGCTGCGACAGCAACCTTACGGTCTGCAGGTGTGATGCCGAGGTCGTTCATGAGAAGTTCAATCTTCTTGACAGCAGTTTCTCCGACTTTTTCAGCTTTAAAATCAAGAACTGTTTGATAGTAACGGCGAATGATTTCTTGTTTTGAAGCTTCGATAGCAGCTTCATCATCTGTAATAGCGAAACCAACCATGTTGACACCCATGTCTGTTGGTGAAGCGTATGGAGATTCACCAAGTATACGTTCCAACATACGTTTAAGTACTGGGAAGATTTCAATATCACGGTTGTAGTTGACAGTGGTTTCTCCGTAGGTTTGGAGATGGAAAGGGTCAATCATATTGACATCATCAAGGTCTGCGGTTGCAGCCTCGTAGGCCAAATTGACTGGATGATGAAGGGGCAGGTTCCAAACTGGGAAGGTTTCAAACTTAGCGTAACCAGACTTGATGCCATTAAGTTGGTCGTGGTACATATTGGACATACAAGTTGCTAATTTTCCAGAACCAGGTCCAGGAGCCGTCACGACGATCAAGTTGCGACTGGTTTTGATATAGTCGTTTTTCCCCATACCTTCAGAAGAAATGATGTGGTCCATATCCGTCGGGTATCCTTTAATTGGATAATGAAGATAGGAATCAATCCCGTTTTTATCTAACTGGTTGCGGAAGGCATCTGCAGCGGGTTGGCCAGCGTATTGTGTGATGACAACGGAACCAACAAAAATTCCTAATTCATTGAATTTATCAATCAAACGAAGAACTTCTTGGTCATAAGAAATGCCTAGGTCGCCACGCGCTTTAGAATGCTCGATGTTGCTTGCGTTAATGGCAATCACAACTTCAACCTGCTCTTTCAATTCTTGCAAGAGCTTGATTTTATTGTCAGGCTCATAACCAGGAAGGACACGAGCAGCGTGGAAATCTTCTAACATTTTGCCACCAAACTCCAAATAGAGTTTGCCGTCAAATTGGTTGATGCGCTCCAAAATGTGGTCGCGCTGTAGATTCAAATATTGTTCAGAACTAAAAGCTTGTTTTTTCATTTTTTTACCTCTGACCTCTATTATAATAAAAAATTGGAAGATAGGAAACTACGGAGTCAAAAAAGAAATCAAAAAGATTAGGCAAACGCTTGCACTAAGTTTAAAAAAGCGCTATCATAGACTATAGATTATTAAAATAATGAGGTAAGAAGATGCAAGAAAAATGGTGGCATAATGCCGTAGTCTATCAAGTCTATCCCAAGAGTTTTATGGACAGCAACGGAGATGGAATTGGTGATTTGCCAGGAATTACTAGCAAGTTGGACTATCTAGCTAAGTTAGGGATTACAGCTATTTGGCTTTCTCCTGTTTATGACAGTCCGATGGATGATAATGGCTACGATATTGCTGATTATCAAGCAATTGCAGCTATTTTCGGGACTATGGAGGACATGGACCAACTCATCGCAGAAGCTAAGAAGCGTGATATTCGAATTATCATGGACTTGGTGGTCAATCATACCTCAGATGAACACGCATGGTTTGTCGAGGCTTGTGAGAATCCTGATAGCCCTGAGCGTGACTACTATATCTGGCGGGATGAGCCTAATGATTTGGAGTCTATCTTTAGTGGGTCTGCTTGGGAATACGATGAAAAGTCGGGTCAATACTATCTCCACTTTTTCAGTAAGAAACAGCCTGATCTCAACTGGGAGAATGAAAAACTGCGCCAGAAAATTTATGAGATGATGAACTTCTGGATTGATAAAGGAATTGGTGGTTTCCGTATGGATGTTATTGACATGATTGGAAAAATTCCTGATGAGAAAGTAGTTAATAATGGTCCTATGCTCCATCCCTATCTCAAGGAAATGAATCAGGCAACTTTTGGGGATAAAGATCTCTTGACGGTGGGAGAAACTTGGGGAGCAACGCCAGAGATTGCTAAACTCTACTCGGATCCAAAGGGACAAGAATTGTCTATGGTCTTCCAGTTTGAACATATCTGTCTTCAATATCAGGAAGGGCAACCTAAGTGGCACTACCAAAAAGAGTTAAATGTAGGGAAGTTAAAAGAAATTTTTAACAAATGGCAGACAGAGCTGGGAGTTGAAGACGGCTGGAATTCCCTCTTCTGGAACAACCATGACCTTCCTCGTATCGTCTCTATCTGGGGAAATGACCAAGAATACCGTGAAAAATCTGCCAAAGCCTTTGCGATCTTGCTTCATCTTATGAGGGGGACTCCTTATATCTACCAGGGTGAAGAGATTGGGATGACCAACTATCCGTTTGAAACACTGGACCAAGTAGAAGATATTGAATCCCTCAACTATGCGCGTGAAGCTCTTGAAAAAGGCGTTCCGATTGAAGAAATCATGGACAGCATCCGTGTCATTGGTCGTGATAATGCCCGTACCCCAATGCAATGGGATGAAAGCAAAAATGCTGGCTTCTCAACAGGTCAACCTTGGTTGGCAGTTAATCCAAACTACGAAGAAATCAACGTTCAAGAAGCACTGGCAAATCCAGAATCTATTTTCTATACTTATCAAAAACTCGTTAAAATCCGTAAGGAGAACAGCTGGCTAATTCGAGCTGATTTTGAATTGCTTGATACAGCTGACAAGATCTTTGCTTATATCCGTAAGGACGGTGACCGTCGTTTCTTAGTTGTGGCTAACTTGTCCAATGAAAACCAAACCTTTTCAGTAGAAGGAAAAATTAAGTCAATCTTGATTGAAAATACTACTGCTAAAAAAGCAGTTGAAAACCAAACCTTAGAGCCATGGGATGCCTTCTGTGTGGAACTAACGGATTAAAATAAGTGAACCTCAAGCCTTTGATGCTTGGGGTTCTTTTGTTGAAAAATATATAGAAAAGTCTTTAAAAAATATTTGTTAGAATTTTCTAAAAAATCTGGCGAAAGTCCTTGCTTTTATGAAAAAATAGGGTATAATGGTGAAAACACTATCTTTAAGGAGATTACTTATGAAATCGAAAAAGTGGCTCTTAGGAGCAGGTGCTGTTTTGAGTGCAGCCCTACTGTTAACTGCTTGTGGGCAAAGTGAAAAGAAAGTGGATGCTCCCAAGACATTCTCTTATGTCTACGCTATGGATCCATCTTCTTTGGACTATAGTGTGACGAGCAAGAGCTCAACTTCTGACGTTATAGCAAACGTTGTTGATGGTCTTTTGGAAAATGACAAGTATGGGAACTTAATTCCATCACTTGCAGAAGATTGGTCTGTTTCAAAGGATGGCTTGACTTACACCTACAAACTTCGTAAGGGTGTAAAATGGTATACTTCTGATGGAGAAGAATACGCTGAAGTTAAAGCTAAAGACTTTGTTACTGGGCTTAAACATGCCGCTGACGGAAAATCAGATGGTCTTTCTTTGATTCAGGATTCTATCAAAGGTTTGGCAGAGTATGTTAGTGGTGAGAGCAATGATTTCTCTACCGTAGGAGTTAAGGCTGTTGATGATTACACGGTAGAATACACGCTCAACAAACCAGAAAGTTTCTGGAACTCTAAGGTCACAACTGCAACCATGCTCCCAGTTAATGAAGAATTTTTGAATTCTAAAGGGAGCGACTACGGTGCACCAACCCCATCAGGTATCCTATATAATGGTCCTTATTTCTTGAAATCATTGACTTCAAAATCAGTCATTGAATATGAAAAGAATCCAAACTACTGGGATAAGGATAATGTCAAGATTGACAATATTAAACTAACTTTCTACGATGGATCAGACCAAGAATCTTTGATTCGTAGCTTTACACAAGGAGCTTATACAACAGCTCGTCTCTTCCCGACAAGTTCAAATTTTGAGTCAACTAAACAAGAGTACGGCGATAAGATTGTTTACAGTCCACAAGAAGCGACTAGCTACTACCTCACTGTTAATGTAAACCGTCAGTCTTACAATAAAACAGCCAAAACAGACGAGGCTCAAAAAACTTCAACGAAAGAAGCTCTTCTCAACAAGAACTTCCGTCAGGCGCTGAACTTTGCTCTTGACCGTCATTCTTATACTGCTCAGTTGAATGGTGAAGAAGGTGCGAACAAGATTATCCGTAACAGCCTAGTGCCTCATGACTACGTTCAAGTGGGTGAAAAAACCTTTGGAGAGTTGGCACAGGCAGAGCTCGTTTCATATGGAGACCAGTGGAAAGATGTAGCCCTTACAGATGGCAAGGATACGATTTACAGTCCTGAAAAAGCTAAGGCAGCCTTTGCTAAAGCCAAGGAAGAATTGCAAGCCAAGGGTGTTACCTTCCCAATCCATTTGGATATCCCCGTTGAACAAACAGATGTAATCGCGGTTCAACAAACCAACTCACTCAAGCAGTCTATCGAATCATCACTTGGTACTGAAAATGTCATTGTCGATGTCCTTCAAATGACCGATAATGAGAAATTGAGCATTACATCTCAAGCCAAGGTTCCATCCCAAAAAGACTATGACTTGAACGGAACTGGTTGGGGACCAGACTATCAAGACCCAGCTACCTACCTCAACATCCTTGATGCTAAGAAGGGTTCTGCCCTTAAACACTTGGGGATCAAGCGCGGAGGAGATCCAGAAGTGATGGCTCAAGTTGGACTGGACGAATACAAGAAACTCTTGGATGACGCTGCAGCTGAAACCAGCGACCTTAATAAGCGTTATGAAAAATATGCTAAAGCTCAAGCTTGGGTGTCAGACAGCTCGCTCTTAATCCCAGTTGCTTCTTCAGGTGGTTCTCCAACGGTTAGCCGTACTGTACCATTTACAAAAGCTTACTCTCAAGTCGGAATCAAGGGAGACCCATTTGTATTCAAAGGATTGGAGTTGCAAAATGACGTTGTGACTGCAAAAGAATACGAAGAAGCCTTCAAGAAATGGCAACAAGAAAAAATCGAGACAAATGCCAAATACCAAAAAGAACTTGAAAAACACGTCAAGTAATCTATAAATAGAAAAGGAAGTTGCAGGAAACTGTGCTCCCTTTTTTGTTTTAGACACCAGTTATCATAAAGGCAGTAACTTTACATTTTTGAATAAATTTGATAAAATGTGGTTATGTTATAAAAACTGACATAAAGGAGTGAATGATGATCAAACTGAAAAAAAGACTAATCGGGACAGGTCTTGTCTTAGCGACAGGGATTTTGCTCTCGGCATGTGGACAGTCCAACACAGATACTAGCACTTATTCATCAACATTTAGTGCGAATCCAACAACTTTTAACTATCTTCTAGATTATTATGCAGATAACACTGCTGTTATTACCAATCTCGTAGATGGTTTGTTAGAGAATGACAGCTATGGGAACCTCGTACCTGCTCTTGCGGAGGATTGGTCTGTTTCATCAGATGGTTTGACCTATACCTACAAGCTTAGAAAAGATGCCAAGTGGTATACGGCTGATGGTGAGGAATACGCTTCAGTCAAAGCTCAGGATTTTGTCACTGGGATCAAATATGCCGCGGACAATAAGGGGCAAGCCATGGATCTGATTCAAAATTCAATAAAGGGATTGAATGACTATGTGACGGGTGTGACCAATGACTTTTCAACTGTCGGTGTCAAAGCCTTGGATGATTACACAGTCGAGTACACTTTGACTCGACCAGAACCGTATTGGAATTCAAAGACAACCAATAGTATTCTTTTCCCAGTCAACGAAGAGTTCTTGAAATCAAAGGATAAAGATTTTGGTACCTTGACACCAGACAGTATCCTTTATAATGGTCCATATCTGTTAAAAGATTTCACATCAAAATCTTCAATCGAATATGTGAAGAATCCACACTATTATGACCATGATAAAGTGACCATTGAAAAAGTTAAGTTAGCTTACTTTGATGGGTCAGATCAGGAGATGACCATTCGAAACTTTGAAAGTGGTGCTTACTCGATTGCAGGAGTCTATCCAAATAGTTCGAACTATGCTAAGACAAAAGAAAAATACCAAGACAATATCGTCTATAACTTACAAGACAAGACATCTTGGTACTTTAACTTTAACGTCAACCGCAAAACCTATAATCATACCGCTAAAACAACGGACGAACAAAAGAAATCAGCTCAAACAGCTATCTTAAATAAAAAATTCCGTCAGGCTATCAACTTTGGAATTGATCGAACAGCCTACTCTGCTCAATCTAACGGTGAAGAAGCAGCGAGCAAAACCCTTCGTAATACTCTGGTTCCCCCAACATTTGTCCAGGTGGGAGACAAGACCTTTGGAGAAGTAACAGCTTCTAAGCTTGTGAACTACGGAACTGAGTGGTCAGGCATCAATTTAGCAGACGCTCAAGATGCTTACTTCAATAAGGAAAAGGCCCAAGCAAAATTTGCGGAAGCTAAAAAGGAATTGGAAGCCCAAGGCGTGGCTTTCCCAATCCATTTGGATGTCCCTGTTGATCAGACAAATAAAAATGCGGTCTCTGGTATGAATTCGGTTAAACAAACCCTTGAAACAGTACTAGGTTCTGACAATATCGTCATTGATGTTCAACAGCTTTCTACAGATGACTTTGGAAATGTTGCCTTCCTAGCACCAAATCCAGCAGCTCGTGACTACGACCTAAACTTTGATGGTTGGGTTGGTGATTACCAGGATCCATCAACTTATCTAGATCCCTTCAATGCTGAAACTGGCTTCTATCTCAAGATTTTTGGTCTTGATGCCAAAGAAGACCAAGAGCTCATTAAGAGTTTGGGGCTCGATACCTATACACAACTCCTGAAAGAAGCAGATGCTGAGAACAAAGATGTCGCTAAGCGTTATGAAAAATACGCTGAAGCGCAAGCTTGGATGATTGACAATTCTCTAGTCATGTCTGCTATGTCAAATGGTGGCACAGCCTCTGTAACTAAAGTAACTCCCTTTACACGTGCCTACTCCCTAGTGGGAATCAAGGGTGACGGAAATAATTATAAGTACATGAGATTACAAAAAGACCCTGTTACCAAGAAACAATTTGATGAAGCCAAGGCTAAGTGGGAAGAAGAAAGTAAAAAAGCTATCGAAAAGAGCCAAAAAGAGTTTGAAAACCACGTAAAATAAGATGAGAACAAGGTTTCCTATTCAGGAGCCTTGTTTTTGTATCCATTAAACTAAAAACGAGTAAATGACCTAAATTTTTTTTGGGAAAAAGGTATAAATAAAAACGCTTAATTATAATGAATGAATGGCATTTATTGTTGGTTTATGATATAATGGTTTTAATTATAAAGGTTTAGGAGATTATTATGAGTAGACGCTCAAAGAGAGCTCGTTTAGGGAATGCGAAGCGAAATATTAATATATTCTTATTAGCCATTTATTTTTTATTGAGTGGTTTTTTGTTGTTCTTGATTTTTAAACATAATATCCTGGCCTTTAGATATCTCAATATTCTGGCTACGATTTTAATTCTAATTTCTATTGTAATTGCAACCCTACTGATAGTTTATAAAAAAGCCGAGAAATTCACGGTTTTCTTTTTGACGCTTGCTGTACTAGTCAGTTCTGTCTCACTCTTTGCACTTCATCAGTTTGTAGGGTTGACCAATCACATCAATGCGACATCAAACTATTCAGAGTATTCGATGAGTGTGGTCGTTTTGAAAGATAGTGAAATCAATAATGTGACCCAGTTGGATAGTGTAACAGGTCCGACTGAAACAGATAATGATAATATCCAAAAGTTGGTGGCGGATATTAAGACGACACAGAGTAAAGACTTGACAGTTGAACAGAGTACTTCTTATCTAGCAGCTTATAAGAGTCTGCTTTCTGGCGAAACGAAAGCAATTGTCTTAAATAGTGTTTTTGAAAACATCATCGAAGCAGAGTATCCAGATTATGCTTCGAAAATTAAGAAAATCTATACAAAAAAACTAACCAAGGATGTTGCGGCACCAAAGGTATCTAAAAATCAGACGTTTAATATTTATGTCAGTGGAATTGATACCTACGGACCGATTAGTTCAGTATCTCGTTCTGATGTGAATATTCTAATGACTGTGAATCGAGATACCAAGAAAATTCTTCTGACTACAACGCCTCGAGATTCCTATGTTCCGATTGCGGATGGAGGAAACAATCAAAAGGATAAATTGACCCACGCTGGAATCTATGGAGTGGACTCGTCAATTCATACTTTGGAAAACCTATACGGGGTTGATATCAATTACTATGTTCGTTTGAACTTCACTTCTTTCTTGAAATTGATTGACCTTTTAGGTGGCGTTGATGTCTATAATGATCAGGATTTCACTTCTTTGCATGGTAAGTACCATTTTCCTGTAGGAAATGTTCATCTAGATTCGGAACAGGCCCTTGGCTTTGTCCGCGAACGCTACTCTTTAGCAGATGGAGACCGTGATCGTGGTCGGAACCAGCAAAAGGTCATTGTTGCTATTATTCAGAAGTTGACGTCAACTGAGGCTTTAAAAAACTACGATAACATCATCAAAGGATTACAAGACTCTTTGCAAACCAATATGCCGCTAGAAACCATGATGGATTTGGTCAATACCCAGCTGGATAGTGGTGGTAAGTATAAGGTTAATTCTCAAGACTTGAAAGGAACGGGTAGAACAGATCTTCCATCCTATGCTATGCCAGATAGTAACCTCTACATGATGGAAATTGACGATAGCAGTTTAGCTGCTGCTAAAGCTGCTATCAATGATGTGATGGAGGGCAAGTAGCATGATAGATATCCATTCGCACATCGTTTTTGATGTGGATGATGGTCCAAAGTCAATAGAGGAGAGTAAAAAACTACTTAGAGAGGCCTATAGTCAAGGAGTGAGAACAATTGTTTCCACTTCGCATAGACGAAAAGGGATGTTCGAAACTCCTGAAGAAAAAATCGCAACCAACTTTCTGAAGGTGCGAGAAATGGCTAAGGAAGTTGCGGATGACTTAATCATTGCCTATGGGGCAGAAATTTACTATACGCCGGATGTTGTTGAGAAGTTAGAAAAGAAATTAATCCCAACCCTTAACGATAGTCGCTATGCTTTAATTGAATTTAGTATGAATACAGCCTATCGAGATATGCATAAGGGATTGAGTGATATTCTAATGTTAGGCATTACACCCGTCATTGCCCACATTGAACGTTACGATGCTTTAGAAAACAATGAAAAGCGCGTGCGAGAACTGATTGATATGGGATGTTATACTCAGGTTAATAGTTCTCATGTTTTGAAACCAAAACTCTTTGGAGAAACCTATAAATTTATGAAAAAGAGAGCCCAGTATTTCTTGGAACGAGATCTGGTTCACGTGATAGCAAGTGATATGCACAACTTAGATGGTAGACCTCCTCATATGGAGGAAGCCTATGATATCATTGCAAAAAAATACAGTGAAGATAAGGCTAAGGAACTTTTTAAGGATAATCCCCGAAAAATAATAATGGATCAATTGATTTAGGAGAAAAAATGAAAGAACAAAATATGATGGAAATCGATGTATTTCACTTGCTTAAAATCCTTTGGAAACGAAAATTTTTAATTGCTTTGGTGGCATTCGTGACAGGGACAGTATCATTTGCCTACAGTAGTTTTATTGTGAAGCCGGAGTTTACGAGTACGACCCGAATTTATGTGGTCAATCGTAATCAGGGAGATAAGCCTGGCTTGACTAACCAAGACTTGCAAGCAGGATCTTACCTGGTAAAAGACTATCGTGAAATCATTCTCTCGCAAGACGTTTTAGAGAAGGTTGCGACTGATTTGAAATTAGAACTCCCTCCAAAAGGTCTTGCTAGTAAAATTAAAGTGACAGTTCCTGTTGATACACGTATTGTCTCTATCTCTGTTACTGATCGCGTACCGGAAGAAGCAAGTCGGATTGCCAACTCTTTGAGAGAGGTTGCTGCTCAAAAAATCATCAGTGTAACGCGAGTTTCAGATGTGACGACACTTGAAGAAGCACGTCCTGCAACATCGCCATCGTCTCCAAATATTCGTCGTAATACAATGGTTGGATTCCTTGTGGGAGCAGTTGCGATGGTTGTCACTGTTCTCCTTGTTGAACTCTTGGATACACGAGTGAAACGCCCAGAAGATGTTGAGGACGTGATGCAAATTGCACTCTTGGGAGTTGTTCCAAACTTGGATAAATTGAGATAGGAGAGAGAAATGCCAACGTTAGAAATTGTACACAAAAAATTGGATCAGGCAAGAAAAGCTGAAGAGTACTACAATGCGCTTCGCACCAATATTCAACTGAGTGGGAATAATTTAAAAGTAATTGCAATTACATCTGTAAAGCCTGGGGAAGGAAAATCAACAACTTCTACTAATATTGCTTGGGCTTTCGCGCGTGCGGGATATAAGACACTGTTAATCGATGCGGATATCCGTAATTCTGTCATGTCGGGTGTTTTTAAATCACGTGAAAAGATTACAGGGTTAACAGAATATTTATCAGGGACAACAGACTTATCGCAAGGTTTATGCGAAACAAATGTTGAAAATTTATTTGTTATCCAGGCAGGTTCTGTATCCCCAAACCCTACAGCTTTGCTACAAAGTGAAAATTTTGCAACTATGATTGATACTCTGCATAAATACTTTGATTATATCATTGTTGATACCGCACCGATAGGAGTTGTTATTGATGCTGCAATCATTACACAGAAATGTGATGCTTCTGTTTTGGTGACTGCGGCTGGTGAAACAAATCGCCGCGATGTCCAAAAAGCTAAAGAACAACTCGAACAAACAAGTAAACCATTTCTAGGAGTAGTTCTAAATAAATTTAATACTTCAGTCGAAAAATATGGCTCCTATGGAGCATATGGAAACTATGGGAATTATGGCAAAAAATAATAAATAGCCTAGGGAAGATATTATGGAAGAAAAGGGATTGAAGATTTCTTTGGCAGTATTCCAGAGTTTTCTTGTCATTATTTTAGCTTATTTACTCAGTTTTGTTAAAGAAACAGAGATTGTATACACTTCAATGGTTATCCTATACATTCTCCATTATTTTGTCTTTTATATTAGTGATTATGGACAAGATTTTTTCAAAAGAGGGTACTTGGCTGAGTTTATCAGAATAGCGAAGTATATTATTTTCTTTGCATTGGCAATAAGTATTTCTAATTTTTTCTTGAAGGAACGCTTTAGTATTTCAAGACGAGGAATGATCTACTTTTTAACAATGCATTCCGTGTTACTATATCTATTGAATCTATGTATTAAACGCTATTGGAAACTTCTATTACCAAATTTTAAAGGGAGAAAAAAAGTTTTCTTGATTACGGCTACGTCTAGAGTAGAGAAGGTAATAGACAAACTGTTAGAATCAAGTGATTTTCTATGGGAATTGGAAGCTGTTAGTGTCTTAGATCAGCCTAATTTTCAACATGAGCACTTAAAAGTAGTACCAGTTGAAGATGTTTTAAATTTTGCAACTCATGAAGTTGTTGATGAAGTTTTTATCAATCTGCCTAGTGAGGAGTATAATATTGAAGATTATATCTCTCTTTTTGAAACAATGGGAATAGATGTGACAGTCAACCTAAATGCTTTTAACGACTATTTGGGTAGTGATAAGAAAATTCGTGAAATGGCAGGTTTGAATGTTGTAACCTTTTCAACAAAATTTTACAAGCCTAGTCATGTAGTTGCCAAACGAATTGTAGATATTTGCGGAGCTATTGTTGGACTTGTTCTGTTTGCTGTAGTTAGTTTAGTATTGGTACCACTGATTCGAAGAGACGGTGGGCCGGCCATTTTTTCTCAAACGCGTATTGGGAAAAATGGCCGTCGCTTTACTTTTTATAAGTTTCGTTCTATGCGTGTAGATGCGGAAGAGATTAAACAACAGCTGATGAATCAGAATACGATGCAGGGCGGGATGTTCAAAATGGATAATGACCCACGTGTTACACCAATTGGACGCTTCATTCGTAAGACAAGTTTGGATGAGTTGCCACAGTTTTGGAATGTACTAATTGGGGATATGAGTTTAGTAGGGACTCGTCCTCCAACTATTGATGAGTATGAAAAGTATACGCCAGAACAGAAACGTCGTCTCAGTTTTAATCCTGGGATTACTGGTTTATGGCAGGTTAGTGGACGAAGTGAAATCAAAAATTTCGATGAAGTTGTCAAATTAGATGTAGCTTACATTGATGACTGGACAATCTGGAAAGATATTGAAATATTGTTAAAGACCGTTAAAGTGGTCTTTATGAGGGAAGGGGCGAAGTAATTTCTGCCCTTCAGTCTTGTTAGGAGAGAAATGAAACAGTCAGTTTATATTATTGGTTCAAAGGGGATTCCTGCTAAGTATGGGGGATTTGAAACCTTTGTTGAAAAATTAACCGAATATCAAAAAGACAGCAACATACAATACTATGTTGCTTGTATGCGTGAAAATTCAGCCAAGTCTGGTATTACGGAAGATCAGTTTGAGCACAATGGAGCCATTTGCTTCAACATCGATGTACCCAATATCGGACCAGCTCGTGCTATTGCTTACGATATCGCAGCGATCAACAAGGCTATTGAATTGGCTAAGGAAAACAAGGACGAGGCTCCCATTTTTTATATTCTAGCTTGTCGCATCGGTCCTTTTATTTCTGGACTTAAGAAAAAAATTCGTGCCATTGGTGGCTCTTTGCTAGTAAATCCAGATGGCCATGAATGGCTACGAGCAAAATGGAGCCTGCCAGTTCGTAAGTACTGGAAATTCTCAGAGCAACTCATGGTCAAGCATGCTGATTTACTGGTATGTGATAGCAAAAATATCGAACAATATATCCAAGAGGATTATAAGCAGTACCAACCAAAGACCACCTATATTGCCTATGGAACGGATACTATTCCTTCAATCCTGAAAGCAGAAGATGCCAAAGTTCGAGATTGGTATAAGGAAAAAGAAGTTAGCGAAAATGGCTATTATCTAGTAGTGGGACGATTTGTTCCTGAAAATAACTACGAAGCCATGATTCGTGAATTTATCAAGTCCAAGTCCAAGAAGGACTTTGTCCTCATCACAAATGTGGAGCAGAATAAATTTTACGATCAGTTGTTACAGGATACTGGTTTTGACAAAGATCCTAGGGTTAAATTTGTTGGGACTGTCTATGACCAAGAGTTGCTCAAGTACATCCGTGAAAACGCCTTTGCCTATTTCCATGGGCATGAGGTTGGAGGAACCAACCCTTCTCTACTGGAAGCCCTAGCATCCACAAAACTGAATTTGTTGCTAGATGTTGGCTTTAACCGTGAGGTTGGTGAAGACGGGGCCATTTATTGGAAAAAAGATGAGTTGGCACGTGTCATTGAGGAAGTAGAAGGATTTGATCAGGCAGCAATAACTGACTTGGATTTCAAGTCAAGCCAAAGAATCCTCTCAGCTTTCACATGGGAAAAGATTGTGTCAGATTATGAAGAAGTGTTTAAAGGATAGGGAATGAAACGGATTTTATACTTGCATGCTGGTGCAGAAATGTATGGAGCAGATAAGGTTTTATTGGAATTGATCAAAGGATTGGATTCCAAAGAATTTGAAGCTCACGTCATCCTGCCAAATGATGGTGTTTTAGTCGAGGCCTTGCGTCAAGTTGGGGCTCAGGTCAGTGTGTTGGATTATCCGATTTTACGAAGAAAGTATTTTAATCCCAAAGGCATTGCCGACTATATTCGCTCTTATAATTTCTATGCTAAGCAAATCGCCCTCTATGCTCGAGAACACAATATAGATATGGTTCACAATAATACAGCGGCTGTTTTGGAGGGCATCTATTTGAAACGCAAGCTCAAGCTACCTTTGATTTGGCATGTTCATGAGATTATCGTCAAACCCAAAGCTATTTCTGACTTTATCAATATGCTTATGGGACGATATGCAGACAAGATTGTGACGGTGTCTCAAGCGGTTGCCAATCATATCAAGCAGTCTCCATTTATCAAAGATAGCCAAGTGAAAGTGATTTATAACGGTGTGGATAATGCTGTCTATTATCCAATGGATGCGTCTTCTATTCGTGAAAAATTTGACATTGCGCAAGATGCACTTGTGATTGGCATGATTGGTCGGGTCAATGCTATCAAAGGGCAAAATGATTTCATAGAAGCAGTCGAGCCACTTTTGGAAAAGAATGAGAAAGCGGTGGCTTTCCTAGCTGGAGGTGTTTTTCCTGGTGAAGAATGGCGCTTAGAAGAACTAGATAATAGAATAGCTTCTTCATCTGTTGTGTCACAAATTCAACGTATTGATTACTACGATAAGACTTCTGAACTTTATAATATGTTTGATATCTTTGTCTTACCAAGTATAAAACCTGATTCCCTACCTACAGTAGTCCTAGAAGCCATGGCTTGTTCAAAACCAGTTGTTGGTTATAACAATGGGGGAATAGCTGAAATGGTAGTAGATGACAAAAGTGGTTGCTTAGTCAAACCAAATCGTCCTCAAGAACTGTCTAATGCCATTTCTCTCTTACTAGATAGTTCTGAAAAAAGAGAAAAATTTGGGCGAGTAGGATATCAGAGACAAAAAGAGCTGTTTTCTTTGGAGAGTTACATCAAGAACTTCTCGGAATTTTATGATAATTTACAATAAGGGGTATAATGGAAAATTTAATCATTTTAGACAGTGAGCTGCAAAAAAAGAATGAAGAGCATTATCAATCTCTTCATGGCGGAAGCCGAGTAGTTTATACCAACTATGAAAGTCCACTTATAAGAAGAGTACGTAATTTCAAATACATCGGTAGTGCTTTGTATCATTTTTTAATGTGGAAAATGTCCTATGATTATGCTCGGAAATTCATAAAATATGATGTCAAGAAAATTATTTGTGTAAATCCTCTTGTAGGTATCTTTTTAGGAATTTTAAATAAAAGTGGCAAGGAAATTACATTAGCAGGATTTTTGTTTGAGAATAAGAAAAATAAAATCTATTATTATTTACGAAAGCAACTTGTGAAAAAGTCTTTCCAGAATATCAGTAATATCATAGTCTATGGTTCAAAAGAAATTCATTATTATTCGGAACTCTTTCCAGAATTTCAGGAGAAATTTAAATTTATTCATTACGGCTTAGATTATGATAATCAACTAACTTATCAAGGTTCTTTACCAACTAAGTATATCTTTTCAGGTGGAGGTAGTAACCGAGATTATGAGACTTTAGTCAAGGCAGTGGAGACTTCAAATCTTTCAATGCCGTGTGTGATTGCAACTCAGCCATGGAGAGTTCCTACGCATGGTTCAAACATTCAAGTTTTATCTGATGTAGTAGTAGAAACCTTTGGAGATGTATTAGCTAAGTCTGATTTCCTTGTCCTATCGTTAAAAGATATTGATTTATCCGCTGGTCATATGGTTATGCTTCAAGCAATGTCTTTAGGAGTTCCTATCATTGTAAATGATATTCCTTCTGTTCGAGACTATGTTAATGAATCGCTAGTGACTTTCTATCCGTCAGGTGACTTTGAAAAACTAGCACAAATTATAGAAGATTTTGATCCTTCAGTTGATGAGGTGCTTCAAAAGGTTGCGAAGGCGAAGAACCTATATTTTGAGCAATATACGTCTATTAAATTGATGGAAAGACTGTTAGATTTTTAAATAGGAGAGACTGAATGGTAGAAAAAATTGATTTTGTTGTCGCATGGGTTGATGGGAATGATCCTGTTTGGAGAAAAAAGAAAGCACAGTACGATGGAACAATTAATACCTCTAAGGAAGGCATGAATTCGGATAAGGCTTATCGTGAATGGGGAACCTTTAAATACTGGTTTAGAGGGGTAGAAAAGTTTGCCCCTTGGGTCAATAAGGTCTATCTTGTGACTGACAATCAAAAGCCAAGTTGGTTAGAGTTAAATAGCGATAAATTGGTCTTGGTAGATCATACAGAGATTATCTGCAATGACTACCTACCAGTTTTTTCTGCCAATCCTATCGAAAGCAATATTCATCGGATTCCAGGTCTTTCTGAGTGCTTTGTGTTCTTTAACGATGATGTTTATCTCACAGCTCCAGTTGAACCGACAGATTTCTTTTCAGATGATGGTTTACCAAAGTATGTTACGGCTTTAGCTCCTATTACAACGGAGAGATATGGCACTGGCCATTTCCAAATGAATGATATGGGAATTATAACAACACATTTTACTCGTGAGGAAATTTTAAAGAATGGCAAATTCTTCTCAATTAAACAAGGTGTTAAAGGTATTGCTAAATCTTTGTTGTATAGACACAGCAAATTTATTTGTGGTTTTTGGGAGAATCATTTAACGCATCCACTCTTAAAGTCAACAATGGAATTGGTATGGGAAAAGGAAAAAGATGTCTTAGAAAAAACATCTGCTAGTCGCTTTAGAAGTCCATCTGATACCAATGTTTGGCTCTTTAAGTATTGGCAGATTGCTAGTGGTCAATATGCAATTGGAAATCCTAAGTTAGGCGGTCTCTTTTCATTAGATAATGCTGGGCCAGATTTTTGGAAACTTCTAAATTCTAGGAAATATAAGGTTATGTGTATTAATGATGGTTTTAATGTCCAAAATGAAAATCAGGTGATGGATGACTTTATTAAAGCTATGAATCAACTTTTCCCAGATAAAAGTTCATTTGAGATTTAAATATCTAACTGAGTAAGAGAAAGAAAAGAAAATATGATTTCAGTAATTGTACCTATTTATAATGTAGAGGACTACCTTCATTATGCCATGGAAAGCTTGGTCAATCAAACCTATAAAGATTTTGAAGTTATCTTAGTTGATGATGGTTCCACGGATGATTCTCGGAAACTATGCGATCAATATGCAAGTGAGTATGATTGGGTATCGGCCTATCATAAAGAAAATGGTGGCTTGTCTGATGCTAGAAACTATGGTGTCGCAAAAGCTAAAGGGGAATGGATTGTTTTCCTAGATCCAGATGATTATTTTGAACCTTGTGCACTTGAACTTTTGGTGGAACTTCAAAAACGTACAGGTGCTCGTATTGTCGCAGGAAAAGGTAAGGATACTTACGAACATGATTCCTACCAAAACTATCAATTAAATGACGAATTGTTATCGAAAGCTACCCTACTTTCTTCTGAAGAAACTTTAATAGAGATGCTTTATGGTACAATTGCCACGATCTCTGCTTGGGCTAAACTCTTTCCCAGAGATATCGTAGAAAAATACCCCTATCCAAAAGGGAAAATCTATGAAGACTTATATGTTATCAGTGACTACTTGAAAGAAGTGGAATCAGTTTGTGTGATTGATTTAGGTATCTATCATTATTATCGTAGACCAAACAGTATTACCTTATCAAACTTCAATAGTAAGCACTATGATTTTTATGATTCTATGGATCATTTGGCAGAAGTTGTCCAGAAGGACTATTCTGCCAATACAGAACTTGATGATGCTGTCATCGCCCGTTTGTTCATCGGTAGTCTCCACATTTTCATCTTAATCTCAGATTCTTCCAAAGAGGAAATCGTTCGCATTCAAAGAAGGATTCGTCCTTATCTAAGAAGAATCTTGAAAAATAAGCGGATTAACTTGAAAAACAAGGCGATTTATCTTATGTTATCATTGGTTCCAGGTCTGTATTATCAATTTAAAAAATTAAAAAAGCCTCAATGAAATAAAAGAGGTTAGAGATTAAAAAAGGAAAAAGAAAATGTTAAAGATAGAACGTGATAAATTGCTCGTGACAGCAGTTTTATTTGTGATAATTTCTATAGATATGATAAACACTTCAATGTTAGCACCTGTATTACCTAGTATACCTAATTTTGTTCCTTTCTTTGCAATCATGTTACTAGCTGTGCGTTTTTTATATATTCGTAACTATTCTTTGAGTTTTTTAATATTTGCACCTACCCTCATTTTAGTTGGAAGTATGGTTTATTATAAGGCAGGAAACTTAAATGGTTTAATGTTTTTGCTGTTGATTGTTTTTCTTTATAAAGCAGATTTAGAGTCGATACTTAAAATTTATACTTGGACGAGTTTATCTTTTATAGTGTTTATTATTTTACTATCGTTAGTCAATGTTATTCCTAATTTACAGTTTGTTCAAACTCGCCCCGTGGGAGTGGTTGTACGTAACTCTTTTGGTTTTATCTATCCAACCGACTTTGCTTCTCATTGTTTCTATCTCTTTACTGCCCTTTCCTATCTCCTTAGAAAGAAGTTTATCTTCCTGAGAACCCTATCAGGTGTAGCCTTGGCGGCCTTTATTATTTATTATTGTGATGCCCGTTTAAATGCAGGCTCCATCTTAGCAGCAACAGGAATTTTTCTATACTTTTATTATCGTAACAAGACTGAATGGCGTTTATTTTCCCTACTGCCTTTTTCGGCTGGTATCGCTTCTTCGGTCATGATTTATCTATCCAACAAGTTTAGTTGGTCTCATCCAATATATGTTTCTCTGAATAACTTTTTCGGAATGCGATTGTATTTGGGACATGAAGCGCTTAAGAAATATGGCGTACAGTTATTTGGAATTCGTGGAATTTCCTTTGTTGGATATGGAGGAAAGACAGAAACGGTTTTGAACTATGACTATGTAGATTCGTCTTATGTACAAATGTTATTTACTTACGGTTTGATTCCAGTTGTTATGTTGGTATGCCTATACATGGTTCAGTCTTGGACTCTCTATCGTAGGAAGAACTATTTATTGTTAACCTGCCTGGCCTTAGTAACAGTCAATTGTATGTTTGAGGCCTTCTGGGTTCGTCCATCATACAATATTTTTATGTTCCTTCTTTTTGCTACCATCCCAGCGATGGAATTTGAAGGAGAAAAATCTGAGATGGGGGAAGCCGTGTGAGAGTTTTAAAAAATTACTTGTACAATCTGTCCTATCAGTTACTTGTCATCGTCCTACCAGTGATTACAACTCCCTATATCACCCGAGTTTTCTCTTCGGATGATTTGGGATCTTACGGATACTATAACTCTATCGTGACTTATTTTATCCTACTAGCGACGCTGGGAGTAGCGAATTATGGGACCAAGGAAATTTCTAGCCATCGTAAGGAAGTTGAAAAGACCTTCTGGGGTATTTACAGTTTACAAGTCCTTTCAACCTGTTTAGCGGTTACTCTGTATATCATTGTCTGCTTGCTTGTACCGTCGATGAACAATCCAATTGCCTATATACTTGGCTTTAGTTTGCTGTCTCGTGGTTTTGATATTTCTTGGCTTTTTCAAGGGTTAGAAGATTTCAAAAAAATCACAGCTCGTAACACAATGGTCAAACTTCTAGGTGTTGTTTCTATATTCCTATTTGTTAAGAAACCATCCGACTTGTACTTGTATATCATCCTCTTGGTTGCCTATGATCTACTAGGTCAGTTGAGTATGTGGCTTCCTGCTCGGGAACACATTCGCAAGCCGCATCTGGATATAGCCTATGCCAAAGAGCATATCAAACCAGTCATTCTCTTGTTTCTGCCACAGATTGCCATTTCACTCTACATCACGCTAGATCGCACGATGCTAGGTGCCTTGTCTTCGACTAAGGATGTTGGAATCTATGATCAAGCCTTGAAATTATTGAATATTTTGTTAACCTTGGTAACGTCCCTAGGTAGTGTCATGTTGCCTCGGGTCTCCAATCTTCTCTCATTAGGCAATCAAAAGGCGGTTAACAAGTTACATGAAATGTCTTTCTTAGTGTATAACTTGGTCATCTTCCCGATGATTGCGGGGATTTTGATTGTTAACAAAGATTTTGTTAATTTTTTCCTAGGGCAAGACTTCCAAGATGCTCGCTATGCGATTGCCATCATGGTCTTTAGAATGTTCTTTATTGGCTGGACCAATATAATGGGAATTCAAATCTTGATTCCTCACAATAAGAATCGTGAATTTATGCTATCAACAACTATTCCAGCTGTTTTTAGTGTGGGCTTGAATCTCCTCTTGATCCCGCCTCTGGGTTATATTGGAGCTTCAATTGTATCTGTTGCGACTGAAGGTTTGGTCTGGCTGATCCAACTCTACTTTACACGTTCGTATCTAAAAGAGGTCAAGATCTTTCCATCTATGCTAAAAATACTTCTAGCAGCACTACTGATGTACGGCGCCCTGTATTCTGCACAAGCTTTCATGCACTTCTCGTCTGTTGTGAATGTCTTGATCTATTCTCTGCTTGGCTTCCTAGTCTACGGTGGCTTGGTTTTGGTCTTACGTGTCTTGGATTTTCAAGAACTAAAAAGTGTTTTAAAGAAATAAGGAGATTTTATGTACGATTATCTTATCGTTGGTGCTGGCTTGTCAGGTGCAATCTTTGCCTACGAAGCTAACAAACGTGGCAAGAAGGTGAAGGTGATTGATAAACGAGAACACATTGGTGGGAATATCTATTGCCAATCTGTTGAAGGAATCAATGTCCACAAGTATGGAGCTCACATCTTCCATACATCCAATAAAGAGGTCTGGGATTATGTCAATCAGTTTGCAGAGTTTAACAATTACATCAATTCTCCTATTGCCAACTATCAAGGACATCTTTACAATCTGCCTTTTAACATGAATACTTTCTATGCTTTGTGGGGGACAAAGACACCCCAAGAAGTCAAGGACAAGATTGCTGAGCAGACGACACACATGCAAGATGTTGAGCCTAAAAACTTAGAGGAACAAGCCATTAAGTTGATTGGTACGGATGTCTATGAAAAGCTAATCAAGGGCTACACCGAAAAGCAATGGGGGCGTTCTGCTACTGAACTACCACCCTTTATCATCAAGCGTTTACCAGTTCGATTGACTTATGACAATAATTATTTCAACGACCGTTACCAAGGGATTCCAATTGGTGGTTACAATGTCATCATCGAAAAGTTGTTGGAAGGAATCGAAGTAGAGCTCAATACAGATTTCTTTGCTGATCGTGAGAACTTGGAGGCTTCAGCAACTAAGATTGTCTTCACAGGGATGATTGATCAGTTCTTTGACTACAAGTTTGGTGAACTAGAGTATCGTAGTCTCCGTTTTGAGCATGAGATTCTGGACCAAGAAAATTATCAAGGAAATGCTGTAGTCAACTATACTGAACGTGATATTCCTTATACGCGTATCATCGAACACAAACATTTTGAGTTTGGGACTCAGGACAAGACGGTTATTACTCGAGAATATCCAGCAGATTGGAAAAGAGGAGATGAACCTTACTATCCAATCAATGATGCCAAAAACAATGCTATTTATGAGCAGTACCTAGCAGAAGCTGAGAAAAATGGCCACGTTATCTTCTGTGGTCGCTTGGCAGATTATAAATACTATGATATGCATGTGACTGTTGAACGTGCATTGGATGTGGTAGAAAAAGAACTCGGGAGTATATAAAAACATCACGGATAAAGGGGAGAAAAGGTGAAATATTATCTGAAGGATTCATTTCTGCATAATGCACATGAAAAGAATGCAGGGAGTAAGGCGCGAAATGACGTGGAAGCTATTCTAATCTCAGAGGGTTATGAGGGGTTGGAGCTCAAGGTTGAGAATTGGTATAAGATGAATTTCTTTAAAGCTCAACAACACAAATATCGTGCGACCAAGTCTGTGTTTGATCAGTTGGGAGCCGGAGATGAATTGGTGATTCAGTTCCCTATTATCCACCATACATTTTTCATCTCACAACTCATTAAGCAGGCGCAAAAAAGAGGAGCAAGATTCTATCTGTTGATCCATGATATTGAAACCTTGCGTCATGCAGCAGGTTCAGAAGTGAAATTTCGTCATAAAGTGCGCAATTACTTCCAGGAAAAGAAAGCTTTGATGTCAGTGGATAGCATTATCGTTCATAACGATATCATGAAGAAAGTTCTGGTAGGTCAAGGAGTGCCAGCAGATAAAATGGTTAGCTTGGAGATTTTTGACTATCTGATTCCAAACTTTGCTGAAAAATCAAATCTCCAAAAAGACCAGCCTATTATCGTAGCTGGAAATTTGAACCCTGCAAAGTCAGGTTATCTTTATAACTTGCCAGACCAGCCAGCCTATAACTTGTATGGAGTGGGCTATGATGAAAGTCGTGCATTGAAAAACACTAGCTACTTTGGTTCCTTTATGCCAGATGACCTCCCAGCTGCTCTTGAAGGTAGTTTTGGTTTGGTCTGGGACGGAGACAGCTCAGAAACCTGCCAAGGTTCTTACGGAAACTATCTACGCTTTAACAACTCGCACAAGGCCTCTCTTTATTTGGCTTCGGGCTTTCCTCTAGTGGTTTGGAAAGAGTCTGCCCTCGCGCATTTCGTTCTGGATAAAGAGTGTGGTCTAGCAGTTGATTCTCTACACGACCTCCAAAAAGTACTAGATGATTTGACACTTCAAGACTACAAGGAACTTTCAGAACAAGCTAGGAAAGTTGGAGCTGCTCTTCGAGATGGAGCCTATTTAAAAGCTGTATTATCCAAATTGAAGTAAATTCCGTAGGGAATTTGGGACAAGATGAAATATAATATAGGATAGGTAATTAGCCAGAAAGGAAACCTACTATGAAAGGTATTATTCTTGCGGGTGGTTCGGGAACGCGCCTGTACCCACTTACTCGAGCTGCGTCAAAACAGCTGATGCCGGTTTATGATAAACCCATGATTTACTATCCTTTGTCAACCTTGATGTTGGCTGGGATTAAGGACATTTTGATCATCTCAACACCACAGGATTTACCCCGTTTTAAGGACCTGCTCTTGGATGGCTCCGAATTTGGGATCAAGCTTTCCTATGCGGAACAGCCTAGTCCCGATGGACTTGCTCAGGCTTTTCTTATCGGTGAAGAATTTATCGGTGACGATAGTGTTGCATTGATTTTAGGCGATAATATCTATCATGGGCCTGGTTTGAGCAAAATGCTTCAAAAGGCAGCCAAGAAAGAGAAGGGTGCGACTGTTTTTGGCTACCAAGTGAAGGATCCAGAGCGTTTTGGTGTGGTCGAGTTTGATACAGACATGAATGCTATTTCTATAGAAGAAAAACCGGAGAATCCTCGCTCTAACTATGCAGTAACAGGTCTTTATTTCTATGACAATGACGTCGTGGAGATTGCCAAACAGATCAAACCGAGTGCTCGTGGCGAGTTGGAAATCACAGATGTTAACAATGCTTATTTGAAGCGTGGGGATTTGTCAGTTGAAGTTATGGGACGTGGTTTTGCCTGGTTGGATACTGGGACACACGAGAGCTTGTTAGAGGCTTCCCAATATATCGAAACGGTTCAACGAATGCAAAATCTCCAGGTTGCAAATCTGGAAGAAATTGCCTATCGAATGGGTTATATCAGCCATGAAGATGTACTGGAATTGGCGCAACCTCTTAAGAAGAATGAATACGGACAATACCTGCTCCGTTTGATTGGAGAAATCTAGATGACAGATAATTTTTTCGGCAAAACACTTGCAGTGCGTAAGATTGATGCCATTCCAGGTATGTTAGAGTTTGACATTCCAGTTCATGGAGACAATCGTGGCTGGTTTAAGGAAAATTTTCAGAAAGAAAAGATGCTACCGCTTGGTTTTCCTGAAAGCTTCTTTGCTGAAGGAAAACTGCAAAATAACGTCAGCTTTTCTCGTAAAAATGTTCTTCGAGGACTCCATGCTGAACCTTGGGACAAGTACATCTCAGTAGCAGATGGTGGCAATGTTCTGGGTTCTTGGGTTGACCTACGTGAAGGTGAGACTTTTGGAAATGTTTATCAGACCGAGATTGATGCAAGTAAGGGAATCTTTGTTCCTCGCGGCGTAGCCAATGGTTTCCAAGTCCTCTCGGATACAGTTTCTTATAGCTATCTGGTCAATGACTACTGGGCACTTGAACTCAAGCCTAAATATGCTTTTGTCAACTATGCAGACCCAACTTTGGGCATCCAGTGGGAAAACCTAGCAGAAGCAGAAGTTTCGGAAGCAGATAAACATCATCCACTGCTAAAGGATGTCAAACCACTAAGAAAAGAAGATTTGTAAAAAAGTTAAGGAATAAAAATGACTGAATACAAAAATATCATCGTGACAGGTGGGGCTGGTTTTATCGGTTCTAACTTTGTTCATTATGTCTATAACAACTTCCCAGATGTCCATGTGACAGTATTGGACAAGCTGACTTATGCAGGTAATCGTGCCAATATTGAAGAAATTTTAGGTGATCGTGTTGAGTTGGTTGTTGGAGATATTGCTGATGCAGTCTTGGTAGACAAGCTGGCAGCTGAAGCAGATGCCATCGTTCACTATGCGGCAGAAAGCCACAATGATAACTCGCTCAATGACCCGAGTCCATTTATCCACACCAACTTCATTGGGACTTACACTCTTTTGGAAGCTGCTCGTAAATACGACCTTCGTTTCCACCATGTGTCAACTGACGAAGTCTATGGGGACCTGCCTCTGCGTGAAGATTTACCAGGTCATGGAGAAGGTCCAGGTGAGAAGTTTACAGCTGAAACCAAGTACAATCCCAGCTCGCCATACTCATCAACCAAGGCGGCTTCAGACCTGATTGTCAAAGCTTGGGTGCGCTCATTTGGTGTTAAAGCGACTATTTCTAACTGTTCAAACAACTATGGTCCTTACCAACATATCGAGAAGTTTATTCCGCGCCAGATCACCAATATCTTGAGTGGTATCAAGCCAAAACTCTATGGTGAAGGTAAGAATGTCCGTGACTGGATTCACACCAATGACCATTCATCAGGTGTTTGGACGATTCTAACCAAAGGTCAAATCGGGGAAACCTACTTGATTGGTGCGGATGGTGAGAAGAACAATATGGAAGTCCTAGAACTCATCCTCAAGGAAATGGGGCAACCAGCTGATGCTTATGACCATGTGACGGACCGAGCTGGTCACGACCTTCGCTATGCTATCGACGCTAGCAAGCTTCGTGATGAACTAGGGTGGAAGCCAGAGTTTACCAACTTTGAAGCAGGCCTCAAAGAGACCATCAAATGGTACACAGACAACCAAGACTGGTGGAAATCTGAAAAAGAAGCAGTCGAAGCTAACTATGCTAAGACACAACAAGTAATTAAGTAATCAGATACTAAAAAGCAAGAGAATTTAAAGCCTCTTGCTTTTTATATATGTCGTAATCTGTTATTTTCTTACTTCTTGTTTATAAAACTCTTTAAGGGCATCTTGCCAGGTTGGAATGACGAAACCTGTCGCCTTCGCTTTGGCCAAACTCATGGTTGAGTTGAGGGGGCGTTTAGCCTTGGCAGGAAACTTGCTGGAGTCTACTGGTACTACTTCGACATCACTGTCTTTAAGAATCTCGACAGCAAAGTCATACCAAGTGGTATCTTCAGTGGAGTCATTTGATAAGTGGTAGTAACCATACTCTTTTTGATTATCAGTCAAATAGGTCATGAATTCGGCCAAGGTTCGTGTCCAAGTTGGACGACCGTGTTGGTCGTTGACAACAGTGAGAGTTTTATGGGTTATGGCTAGATTTTGCATGGTAAAGACAAAGTTTTTTCCATAATTTCCAAAGACCCAAGCAGTGCGGATGATATAATGCTGTGACGTAAGGTTTTCAACAAGTTCCTCACCCATTCTCTTGGTACGTCCGTACTCTGTTTGCGGATCAGGTAGGTCATCGACTTCCCATTCTTGTCCGACGGGTTTCTTCCCATCAAAGACGTAGTCTGTTGAGATATAGACTAGAGTAGCTCCGTATTTCTCAGTGGCCTTGGCTACATTTTCAGTTCCAGTTACGTTTATAGCAAAATCCAGTTCTTTTCCCTCATCTTCTGCCGCATCAACAGCAGTATAAGCTGCACAATGATAGACCAGAGTTGGATTAACCTCGGCAAAGACTTTCTCAACCATTTCAGCATTGGTGATATCCATTTCGGCCACATCCACTGCAACATAGTCCACATTTCGTTCATCTAGTAAATAACGTAGTTCAGTACCGAGTTGACCATTCGCACCTGTAATTAATATCATTGTCTTCTCCTTAACTTTTCTTCTATCTAATCATAGCAAAAAAATGATAAAAAATCTGATTTTCGGTCCTTATTTTGATGGTTTAAGATATAAAAATATAGTATTAGAGAATCATAATTTTATAATAGAAAACTTATTTTTCAGAATTTACCAAATTAATTCAAAAATTCTGAAAATTATATTGACATGTTTCTGAAAAGGGACTATAATGGGGTGAAAGTTTTAAAGGAGAAAACAATGAAAAGTTCAAAACTATTTGCCCTTGCGGGTGTGACGTTATTGGCAGCTGCGACTCTTGCAGCCTGCTCTGGATCAAGTTCAAATGCTAAAGGTGAGAAAACATTCTCATACATTTACGAAACGGATCCTGATAACCTAAACTATTTGACAACTGGTAAGGCAGCTACAGCAAATATTACTAGTAACGTTATCGATGGCTTGCTTGAAAATGACCGCTATGGTAACTTTGTATCGTCTATGGCTGAGGATTGGTCTGTATCTAAGGATGGATTGACTTACACGTATACACTCCGAAAGGATGCAAAATGGTATACATCTGAAGGTGAGGAGTATGCAGAAGTTAAAGCTCAAGACTTTGTAACTGGTCTTAAGTATGCTGCTGATAAGAAATCAGATGGTCTTTACCTGGTTCAGGAATCTATCAAGGGATTGGATGCCTATGTCAAAGGAGAAATTACAGATTTTTCTCAAGTAGGAATCAAAGCTCTTGATGATTATACCGTTCAATACACATTGAACAAGCCAGAAAGTTTCTGGAATTCTAAGACAACAATGGGTGTTCTGGCTCCTGTTAATGAAGAATTTTTGAACTCTAAAGGGGATGACTTTGCTAAAGGTACGGACCCAAGCAGTATTCTCTATAATGGACCATTCTTACTCAAATCAATCGTAGCCAAATCATCAGTCGAGTTCGAAAAGAATCCAAACTATTGGGATAAAGACAATGTTCATCTTGATAAAGTGAAATTATCCTTCTGGGATGGTCAAGATACTAATAAGCCAACTGAAGCTTTCAAAGACGGTAGCTTTACAATGGCTCGTCTCTTCCCAACAAGTGCTAGTTACTCAGAGACTGAAAAAACATTCAAAGACAATATCGTTTATACCCAACAAGATTCTACTACTTATTTAGTAGGCACAAATATCGATCGTCAGTCTTATAAGTACACTTCTAAGACAACAGATGAGGAAAAAGCATCAACCAAGAAGGCCCTTTTGAATAAGGACTTCCGTCAAGCTATTGCATTTGGTTTTGACAGAACAGCCTACGCTTCTCAAGTAAATGGTGCAAGCGGGGCTACTAAACTGCTTCGTAACTTATTTGTTCCTCCTACATTTGTACAGGCAGATGGGAAAAACTTTGGGGAATTAGTTAAAGAAAAATTGGTGACCTATGGAGATGAGTGGAGTAACGTAAACTTGGATGATGCCCAAGATGGACTCTACAGTCCTGACAAAGCCAAAGCAGAATTCGCTAAAGCTAAGGCGGCCCTTCAAGCGGAAGGTGTGAAATTCCCAATCCACTTGGATATGCCTGTAGATCAAACCAATACAACAAAAGTTCAACGTGTTCAATCTTTTAAACAGTCAGTTGAAGAAAATCTAGGATCAGATAATGTGGTTATTGATATCCAACAGCTCCAAAAAGATGACGTTCAAAACATTACCTACTTCGCTGAAACTGCGGCTGGAGAAGACTGGGATATCTCAGATAACGTGGGTTGGTCTCCAGACTATATCGATCCATCTACTTATCTTGATATTATCAAGCCTTCTGTAGGAGAAAATACGAAAACATATCTAGGATTTGATTCTGGGACAAACAACGCTGCGGCTAAGCAAGTCGGTTTAGAAGATTACGAAAAAATGGTTGTGGAAGCTGGTGAAGAAACTTCTGATGTTTCAAAACGTTATGAGAAATATGCTGCTGCCCAAGCTTGGTTGACAGACAGTGCCTTGCTCATTCCAACAACTTCTCAAACTGGTCGTCCAATGTTGTCTAAGATGGTACCATTTACACTTCCGTTTGCATACTCTGGTAACAAGGGTATGAGCGAAGCCCTCTTGTATAAATACCTAGATGTACAAGATAAACCAGTAACAGCGGAAGAATACCAAAAAGCTCAAGAAAAATGGTTGAAAGAAAAAGAAGAGTCAAATAAAAAGGCCCAAGAAGATCTCGCAAACCATGTGAAATAACTTTAAAAAAGTAAAGGATTTAGCCATCGACATGATGGTTAAGTCCTTTTTTATCTTTGTATAAGTCCCTGAATGATGAGAGACAGAATTTTTCAGAAAAGAGAAAATTTTAGTGAATTTTACCTATTTCCTATTGCTTTCTGCCTTTTTATTTGTTATATTAAAAGTACAATTAATTTTTATTTATAACAGTTAAGCAGAGCACTTTCAGAGAAAGGAGTATTTTTTAAAAAAGAAATGTAAACGCTTACTGGAAAATGAAAGGATTTAGGAGTTCATGGATAAACGATTTTTTGAAAAACGCTGTAAGTTCAGTATTCGTAAGTTTACGCTTGGAGTAGCTTCGGTGATGATTGGAGCGACTTTCTTCGCAGCTAGCCCAGTATTAGCTGATCAAGCAAGAGTTGGTTCAACAGATAATTTGCCGAGTGAACTAGCTGATTTGGATAAGAAGGCTAGTGATGAGGGGCACGATTTTGACAAGGAAGCTGCCGCTCAGAATCCTGGTTCAGCTGAAACTACTGAAGGCCCACAAACAGAAGAAGAGTTGTTGGCTCAAGAAAAAGAAAAGTCTGAAAAGTCAAGCAATCTGCCAAAAGAATTAGAAGATAAGTTGGAGAAAGCCGAAGACAATGGGCGCGAAGTTGACAAGGATCAATTGGCCCAAGATACAGGGAAGCTCGTCCCAGAAGATGTGGCTAAGACTACCAATGGGGAATTAAACTATGGCGCGACTGTTAAGATTAAGACGCCATCAGGAGAAGGTAGCGGTATTGTCGTTGCAAAAGACCTTGTCTTGACGGTTTCTCATAACTTTATCAAGGACAGCCAAGACGGCAATATCCGTAAGGTTGTGGATAATGACCAAGGGGATGGAGATATCTATAGCATCTCTTATCCAGGATTGCCAGATGTCAAGTTTAGTAAGAAAGATATCATTCATTGGGATCGTGAAGGCTATCTGAAAGGCTTCAAGAATGATTTGGCCCTTGTGAGATTGCGTACAGTTCTAGAAAATACGCCTGTTGAAGTAACTAAAAAGCCAGTGGTTAAGAAAATCGGAGATAAGCTCCATGTCTTTGGTTATCCAGAAGGAAAATTGAATCCGATTGTCAATACTACAGTTGATTTTGCGGAACCATACGGAGAAGGTGTCCAAGGGATTGGTTACCAAGGAGGAAAACCGGGTGCTAGTGGCGGCGGTGTCTTTGATACAGAAGGCAAACTAGTCGGTGTTCACCAAAATGGTGTAGTTGGAAAACGGAGCGGCGGCATTCTCTTCTCACCAGCTCAACTAAAATGGATTCAAGACCACATGCAGGGAATTTCAAGTGTGAAACCAGCAGACTTGGAAGAGAAAGAAAAACCGGCTGAAGAAAAACCAAAAGAGAATAAACCTGCAACTGCGAAACCTGAAACACCTAAGACAGTAACTCCTGAATGGCAAACAGTAGCGAATAAAGAGCAACAAGGAACCGTCACTATTCGTGAAGAAAAAGGTGTTCGCTACAATCAATTGTCTTCAACTGCACAGAACGACAATGGCGATAAACCAGCCTTGTTTGAAAAACAAGGATTGACAGTTGATGCTAATGGAAATGCGACTGTTGATTTAACCTTCAAAGATGATTCTGAAAAAGGCAAATCACGCTTTGGTGTCTTCTTGAAATTTAAAGATACCAAGAACAATGTTTTTGTTGGTTATGACAAGGACGGCTGGTTCTGGGAGTATAAATCTCCAACCGATAGCACCTGGTATAAGGGGGGACGTGTAGCAGCGCCTGAGACAGGATCAATTAACCACCTATCAATTAACCTCAAGTCAGATGGACAACTCAATGCAACGAATAATGATGAGAAACTCTTTGATACGGTCACTTTGCCAGCAGCTGTTAATGAAACTCTCAAAAATGAGAAGAAAATCGTCCTAAAAGCTGGTTCCTATAGCAATGACCGTACGGTTGTCAGCGTTAAAACAGACAATCAAGAAGGTGTAAAAGCGGATGATACTCCTGCCCAGAAAGAAACAGGTCCGGCTGTTGATGATAGCAAGGTGACTTATGATACGATCCAGTCTAAGGTCCTCAAGGCAGTGATTGACCAAGCCTTTCCACGCGTGAAAGAATATACTTTGAATGGGCATACTTTGCCAGGACAGGTGCAACAGTTCAATCAAGTCTTTATCAATAACCACCGAATCACCCCTGAAGTTACTTATAAGAAAATCAATGAGACAACAGCAGAGTATTTGATGAAGCTTCGCGATGATGCTCACTTAATCAATGCGGAAATGACAGTACGCTTGCAAGTTGTGGATAATCAATTACACTTTGATGTGACCAAGATTGTCAACCACAATCAAGTTACTCCAGGTCAAAAGATTGATGACGAAAGAAAATTGCTTTCAACTATTAGTTTCCTTGGTAATGCTTTGGTCTCTGTTTCGAGTGATCAAGCTGGTGCTAAGTTTGATGGGGCAACCATGTCAAACAATACCCATGTCAGCGGGGATGATCATATCGATGTAACCAATCCAATGAAAGATTTGGCTAAGGGTTACATGTATGGATTTGTTTCTACAGATAAGCTTGCTGCAGGTGTTTGGAGCAATTCTCAAAACAGCTATGGTGGTGGTTCGAATGACTGGACTCGTTTGACAGCCTATAAAGAAACAGTTGGAAATGCCAACTATGTCGGAATTCACAGCTCTGAATGGCAATGGGAAAAGGCTTATAAGGGCATTGTCTTCCCAGAATACACCAAGGAACTTCCAAGTGCCAAGGTTGTTATCACCGAAGATGCCAATGCTGACAACAAAGTCGACTGGCAAGATGGTGCCATTGCTTATCGTAGCATCATGAACAACCCTCAAGGTTGGGAAAAAGTTAAGGATATCACTGCTTACCGTATCGCGATGAACTTTGGCTCACAAGCCCAAAACCCATTCCTTATGACCTTGGATGGTATCAAGAAAATCAATCTCCACACAGATGGTCTTGGGCAAGGTGTTCTCCTTAAAGGTTATGGTAGTGAAGGTCATGACTCTGGACACTTGAACTATGCTGATATTGGTAAACGTATTGGTGGTGTTGAAGACTTCAAGACCTTGATCGAAAAAGCGAAGAAATATGGAGCTCATCTTGGTATCCACGTGAACGCTTCTGAGACTTATCCTGAGTCTAAATACTTTAATGAAAATATTCTTCGTAAGAATCCAGATGGAAGCTACAGCTACGGATGGAACTGGCTAGACCAAGGTATCAACATCGATGCTGCTTATGACTTGGCGCATGGACGCTTGGCTCGCTGGGAAGACTTGAAGAAAAAACTGGGTGAAGGTCTCGACTTTATCTATGTGGACGTATGGGGCAATGGTCAATCAGGTGATAACGGTGCCTGGGCTACCCACGTTCTTGCTAAAGAAATCAACAAACAAGGCTGGCGCTTTGCGATTGAGTGGGGTCATGGTGGTGAATACGACTCTACCTTCCAACACTGGGCAGCTGACTTGACCTATGGTGGCTACACTAATAAAGGTATCAACAGTGCCATCACACGCTTTATCCGCAACCACCAAAAAGATTCATGGGTTGGGGACTACAGAAGTTACGGTGGTGCAGCCAACTACCCACTTCTAGGTGGCTACAGCATGAAAGACTTTGAAGGCTGGCAAGGAAGAAGCGACTACAATGGCTATGTAACCAACTTATTTGCCCATGATGTCATGACTAAGTACTTCCAACACTTCACTGTAAGTAAATGGGAAAATGGTACACCAGTTACCATGACCGATAATGGTAGCACCTATAAATGGACTCCAGAAATGAAGGTTGAGCTAGTCGATGCAGCAGGTAACAAGGTTGTTGTGACTCGTAAGTCAAATGATGTCAATAGCCCACAATACCGTGAACGTACAGTAACGCTCAACGGACGTGTTATCCAAGATGGTTCAGCTTACTTGACTCCTTGGAACTGGGATGCAAATGGTAAGAAACTTCCTACTGATAAGGAAAAAATGTACTACTTCAATACGCAGGCCGGTGCAACAACTTGGACCCTTCCGAGCGATTGGGCAAAGAGCAAGGTTTACCTTTACAAGCTAACGGACCAAGGTAAGACAGAAGAGCAAGAACTAACTGTAACAGATGGTAAGATTACTCTAGACCTTCTAGCAAATCAACCATACGTTCTTTACCGTTCAAAACAAACCAATCCTGAAATGTCATGGAGCGAAGGCATGCATATCTATGACCAAGGATTTAACAGCGGAACCTTGAAACACTGGACTATTTCAGGAGATGCATCTAAAGCAGAAATCGTTAAGTCTCAAGGTGCAAACGATATGCTTCGTATCCAAGGCAATAAGAGCAAGGTAAGCCTTACTCAGAAACTGACTGGCTTGAAACCAAATACCAAGTATGCTGTTTATGTAGGTGTCGATAACCGTAGTAATGCTAAGGCAAGTATCACTGTGAATACTGGTGAAAAAGAAGTGACTACTTATACCAATAAGTCACTCGCTCTCAACTATATCAAAGCATATGCTCATAATAATCGTCGTGACAATGCTACAGTTGACAATACAAGTTACTTCCAAAATATGTACGCCTTCTTTACAACAGGATCGGACGTCTCAAATGTTACTCTGACTTTGAGTCGTGAAGCTGGTGATGAAGCAACTTACTTTGATGAAATTCGTACCTTTGAAAATAATTCAAGCATGTACGGAGAAAACCATGATACAGGTAAAGGCACCTTCAAACAAGACTTTGAAAATGTTGCTCAAGGAATCTTCCCATTTGTAGTGGGTGGTGTCGAAGGTGTCGAAGACAACCGGACTCACTTGTCTGAAAAACACGATCCATATACACAGCGTGGTTGGAACGGTAAGAAAGTCGATGATGTTATCGAAGGAAATTGGTCATTGAAGACAAATGGACTAGTGAGCCGTCGTAACTTGGTTTACCAAACTATTCCGCAAAACTTCCGCTTTGAGGCAGGTAAGACTTATCGTGTAACCTTTGAATACGAAGCAGGATCAGACAATACCTATGCCTTTGTAGTCGGTAAGGGAGAATTCCAGTCAGGTCGTCGTGGTAGTCAAGCAAGCAACTTGGAAATGCATGAATTGCCAAATACTTGGACAGATTCTAAGAAAGCTAAGAAGGCAACCTTCCTCGTGACAGGTGCAGAAACAGGCGATACTTGGGTAGGTATCTACTCAACTGGAAACGCAAGCAATACTCGTGGTGATTCTGGTGGAAATGCCAACTTCCGTGGTTACAACGATTTCATGATGGACAATCTTCACATCGAGGAAATTACCCTAACAGGTAAGATGTTGACAGAAAATGCTCTCAAGAACTACTTGCCAACTGTAGCCATGACCAACTATACGAAAGAGTCTATGGACGCTTTGAAAGAGGCGGTCTTTAACCTCAGTCAGGCAGATGATGACATTAGCGTGGAAGAGGCGCGTGCAGAGATTGCCAAGATTGAAGCTTTGAAGAATGCTTTGGTTCAGAAGAAGACAGCCTTGGTAGCAGAAGACTTTGAAAGTTTGGATGCGCCAGCTCAACCAGGTGAAGGTCTTGAGAATGCCTTTGATGGTAATGTATCTAGCCTATGGCATACATCTTGGAATGGAGGAGATGTAGGCAAGCCTGCAACCATGGTCTTGAAAGAACCAACTGAAATCACAGGCCTTCGTTATGTTCCACGTGCCTCTGATTCAAATGGAAACTTGCGTGATGTGAAACTGGTTGTCACAGATGAGTCTGGTAAGGAACATACCTTCACAGTGACAGATTGGCCAAATAACAACAAGCCAAAAGACATTGACTTTGGCAAGACAATCAAGGCTAAGAAAATCGTCCTTACTGGTACCAAGACTTACGGAGATGGTGGCGATAAATACCAATCTGCAGCGGAACTTATCTTTACTCGTCCGCAAGTAGCAGAGACTCCTCTTGACTTGTCAGGCTATGAAGCAGCTTTAGCTAAGGCGCAGAAATTGACAGACAAAGAAAACCAAGAGGAAGTGGCTGGAGTTCAGGCGAGCATGAAATATGCGACTGATAATCATCTCTTGACTGAAAGAATGGTGGCCTACTTCGCAGACTATCTCAACCAATTAAAAGATTCTGCTACGAAACCAGACGCTCCGACAAGTAGCAAGGGTGAAGAACAACCACCAGTTCTTGAAGTTCCTGAATATACAGGCCCTTACGGAACAGCTGGAGAAGAAGCGGCTGTTCATGACCTACCTGAGTTTAAGGGCGGTGTCAATGCGGCAGAAGCAGCTGTACATGAAGTCCCTGAGTTCAAGGGCGGCGTTAATGCAGTTCAAGCCTTGGTAAACGAATTACCAGAATACAAAGGTGGAGCCAATGCAGTTCTAGCAGCTGCAAATGAAGTCCCTGAGTTTAAGGGTGGCGTCAATGCGGTCCAAGCCTTGGTAAACGAGAAACCAGCCTACACAGGTGTATTGGCTACTGCTGGAGATCAAGCAACTCCAACAGTTGAAAAACCTGAGTACCCGCTCACTCCAAGCCCAGTAGCTGATGCCAAAACTCTGGAAGATAAAGAAGAGCAACTTCCTGCTACAGGAGAACATAGTTCAGAAGCAGCCCTCTTCTTGGCAAGTGTGAGCATCGCTTTATCTGCTGGGGTTCTTGCGACAAAACGTAAAGAAGATTAATGAGATTTGGTTTTAGCAGTTCAAAGCAACTCGAATCAAAAAGGAACAAACAGCCGGAGAGGACCTCTTGGTTCTCTCCTTTTTCAAAGGAGAAATGATACCGCTTACTCATGTATGCGGATGAAAGGAATAGGAGAAAGATGGATAGACATTTTTTTGAGAAACGCTGTCACTATAGTATAAGAAAATTTGCAATCGGTGCAGCCTCCGTTATGATTGGTGCTAGTATCTTTGGCGCCAATATGGTTCAGGCGGCAGAAACAGCAACACCTTCAGAGACAGAGGGAAGTATCACTCATGTTCAAGCCCTGGATAAGTTACCAGATGATTTAGCCGCTGCGCTTGAAAAAGCAGATGCAGAAGCTGCAACAGAAGCAAGTCATGAAGAAACTCCAGCGACTGATGAGGGAACCAATCCTGCAGCAAGTGAAGAGGCAAAACCAGGGACAAGTCCCGCAAGTCCCAAGCCAGCAGAAACGCCCAAACCGGTTGAAACACCAAAGGCGGATAATCAACCTGCGGAAACCACTACACCAGCAGTAAAACCAGCTGAGAAGACAATCGAAGATAGAGAAGATGTCAACCATCTCGAAGGTGCTACTGCTCAGGCAAGCAACCATGAGACTGGGACCAACTTTACTGCAGATAAGGCTATCGATGGAGATGACAATACCCGTTGGGCTACAGATAGAGATGCAGTAAAACCAACTTTTGAATTAACTCTTCCCAAAACTACCCTTATCAAGCATGTAGAAATAGACTGGGATCGTCGTCTTCGTAATGGGCAAAATGACCCCAATATCAAATCTTGGAGTCTCTACTATGCAGGTCAAGAAGACGTGGGCGCTAGTGGAGAAAAACAATGGAAACTAGCTCATACCAAAACTGGAGAACCTGTTTTAGATGAGAAAGTTGACTTAGCCAATAGCATCAAAGCTAAGTACCTCAAATTGGAGGTCAATGACTATCAAGCGGGAACAATGAACTGGAGAAACGTTGGAATCCAAGAAATTCGAGCTTATTCTAACGTTCCGGACCACAGTAAGGTAACGGATATCCGCCAAGTAACCGAACTAACAGTAGCAGAAGATGGACAGTCTCTTGTCTTGCCAACTTTACCAGGGAAAGTTAGCCTTATCGGAAGCAACAAGCAAGGCGTGATTGACCTTCAAAATCACATCTATAAGCCTTTGACAGACCAACGTGTCAAGGTCATGGTCCAACAAATCAGAGATAGTCATACCTTTACAAAAGAGTTTGAAGTAGTCATCAAGGGGCTACATCAGGACGAGGGTGTAGGTGTCAAACCAAAAGTAGCACCAGCTGTTCAACAATGGTATGGGAAAGAAGGCCAATCTTCTATCACTTCAGATACAGTCCTTGCGACAGGTGATTCTGGCTTTGATCAGGCAGCAACCTTCTACCAGTCGGATCTTGCCAGCCGTGGATTGGAACTAGCAACAGGTGACAAGCAGGCTCAAAAACGAATCGAATTTAAAAAGGTTGAAAATAAGGGTTACGGTAAAGAAGGGTATGGTATCACTATCCAAGATGATGTGATTACCATCGAAGCTGCCACAAACACAGGTGCCTTCTACGCCACTCGTACTCTTCTTCAAATGGGAGAAACAGACCTACAAAATGGCGAAATTCGCGATTTCCCAAGTTTCAGCCACCGTGGCTTTATGCTAGATACAGGTCGTAAATTTATCCCTTATGACACTCTTGTAGACATCATGCTCAACATGGCTTACTACAAGATGAACGACTTGCAGTTGCACCTCAACGATAACTATATCTTCCTTAAGGAACACTTGGCAGGTAAGAGCTTAACACCAGAAGAACAACTCAAGTATGTTCTTGAACATGCCAAGACTGGTTTCCGTTTGGAGACCGATATTGTCGGTACGAATGGTCAAAAATTGACATCAGATGAGCATTATACCAAGGAAGAAATGCAAAATCTGATTAAATTGGCCAAGGCTCTTCATATCAACCTAGTACCAGAAATTGATACACCAGGGCACGCACTTTCATTTGTTAAAGTTCGTCCAGACCTCATGTATCAAGGTAGTCTGAGCGATTATGCAGGCAAGCACAATGTTGAGCGCGTAGCCATGCTCGATCTAGACAATAAATACGAAGAAACTCTTAAATTTGTCAAATCCGTCTATGACAAACTCCTAGATGGCCCAGATGCTCCTTTGCATGGTGTATCCACTGTTCATATCGGTACGGATGAGTACTATGGTAGCCGCGAAAGCTACCGTCGCTACGTCAATGATTTGACCCAATATATCAAGTCTAAAGGCTATACCCCTCGTATCTGGGGCTCGCTCAGTGCGAAACGAGGTAAAACAGCGGTTGATTGGAACGGAGTAGAAGTTGATATCTGGAGTATTGGATGGCAACGACCAAATGAAGCCATTGCTCAGGGAGCTAAGATTATCAATATCACAGATGTGCCGACTTATAGTGTACCAAGTGGAAGCAATAGTCAAGCAGCCTATGGGGACTATGCAAACTACGAACGTCAGTACAATAGCTGGACACCGAATGATTTTAGAGCAGGTGGAGGTCCACTTCTGCCAGCTTCTCATCCAAGTATTATTGGTGGTGGGCACGCAGTTTGGAATGACAATATTGACCTTCATGAGACAGGTTTGACCTCTTATGATATCTTTAAACGCTTCTTCAAGAGCATGCAAACTACTGCGGAGCGCACTTGGGGATCTGATCGTGCAGCTGCGACCTTTGCAGAACGTACCCTACCAACGAGCCCTTATGCGCCACAGTCAAATCCTGATAGAGCGATTGATCAAAGTGATTTGTTTACTATCAATCCTGAAACAGTCAAGAACTATGCAAGCAAGAAGGTGAAGACAAGCGAGCAAGGATTGGCATTTGAGAAAGACAGCAGCATCGAAGGCTTGGCTGGTGATGTTGGTCCAAGTCACGTCTTGAAGTTTGATGTGACTGTCACTGGTGACGGTGAACAAACCTTCTCAACAAGTGGGGACAACCGTATCTATCTAGCTGATAAAGACGGCTATCTTGCTTATCAATTTGAACAGTTCCATATCCAATTCAAGAAAAAACTGGAGAAGAACAAACGTTATCAAATCTCTATTGTGACCAAACCACAGTCAACGGAAGTTTATGTGGATGGTGAGAAGATTGAGCGTATCGCAAATCCAGAATACCCTCGCTTTGCCCACAATAGCTTGGTTCTACCGCTTGAAAGCATCGGTGGGTTCAAAGGAGTCTTGCATAGTGCAGAGTTGTCAGACAAACCATTTGTAAATCCTCGTTTGATTTCAAATGATAAGATTACGGCAACCGCAAGCAGTCAGCAACTTCCAGGAAACGCGACTGAAGGCGCTGTTGAAAAGGCCTTTGACAATGATCCAAATACCTTCTGGCATACTAAGTGGACTGGTGACACTGCGCCATTCACCCTTACGATGACCTTGAAAGAAGCAGAAAAAATCAATGGCTTGACTTATCTCCCACGTCCAGGTGGTGGAAATGGTGTCGTGACGCGCTACGAAATCTACGCACAAAAAGATGGCCAAATGGTCAAGGTTTCAGAAGGAAGCTGGGACAATAACGCCCAAGAAAAAACAGTCAACTTTGCGGCGGTAGATACCAACAAGATTGAGTTGAAAGTATTGGAAGGCGTTGGTGGTTTTGCAAGTGCAGCTGAAGTTCATCTATTAAAACCTGTCAAAGAAGAGCAAGAAACGCCTGCACCAAGTCAACCAGAAAAACCAACTACACCAGAAAAACCAAAAGTAGAGCAAACAGGTGATGGAACAGTTGAATTGGCAGATCAATTCACTGCAAGTAAACCAGCTAGCGAAGACAGCATTGCCACTGCCAGCAAGAGCGCAGACTATCTCAAGAAAGAGTACAAGGTCTTCCCAACTCCACAAAAAGTGACTTATGGAGAAGGAGTCACAGCCCTTCGCAAGCAAGTCAATCTGGTCATGGGCGATCAACTCGATATCTATACTCGCAATCGCTTGAAGAGTGTCTTGCAGGACAATCAAGTATCTTATACAACTGGTAAGGCAGCAATCGCTGGCGCAACCAATATCTATCTTGGAGTGCATGGACAAGGTTCACAAGCAGAGCAAAACTTGTCCAATGTTTCAGCAGGTCTCTTTGACAAGATTGACGCCTATGTCTTGAGTATCAAGGATAATTCGATTTCTATCGTCGGAAAAGACACTGATGCAGTCTTCTATGGTTTGACAACCTTGAAACACATGCTCAAGGAAAGCCAAGTACCAGTCCTTCGCAATGTAACAGTAGAAGATTACGCAGAGCTCAAGAACCGTGGTTTCATCGAAGGATACTATGGAAACCCATGGTCGAATGCCGATCGTGCAGAACTCATGCGTTTTGGTGGCGATTTGAAATTGAACCAATACTTCTTTGCACCAAAAGACGATCCATACCACAACAAGAAATGGCGTGAACTCTATCCAGAAGAAAAACTAGCTGAAATTCGTGAACTTGCTCGTGTCGGAAATCAAAGTAAAACTCGCTATGTCTGGACCATCCATCCATTCATGAACAACCGCATCCGCTTTGGCAATGAAGCGCATTACCAAGAAGATTTGGCAACCATCAAGGCCAAATTTACCCAGTTGATGAAAGTGGGTGTCCGTGAATTTGGTATCCTTGCAGATGATGCTCCAAGCCCAGTCGGAGGCTACAATAGCTACAACCGCTTGATGCAAGATATGACCAAGTGGTTGACTGAAATGCAGGGAACCTACAGCGGTCTTCGCAAAGAAATGATCTTTGTTCCTGGCCAGTATTGGGGTAATGGACGTGAGGATGAGTTGAAATCCCTCAATGAAAATCTCCCAAGTTCAACATCCATGACCTTGACGGGTGGTAAGATTTGGGGCGAAGTCTCTGAAAGCTTCCTTTCAACTCTCAAGAACAATCTATCCGCAGGTGGAAAGACCTATCGCCCAGTTTCACTTTGGATTAACTGGCCTGTAACAGATAACTCTAAACAGCACTTGATTCTAGGTGGTGGTGAGAAATTCCTTCATCCAAATGTGGATCCTAGCTTGCTATCTGGTATCATGTTGAACCCAATGCAACAGTCTGAACCATCTAAGATTGCCCTCTTTGCAGGAGCTCAATACTCATGGAAACAGTGGAAATCAGAGGAAGAAGCTAAGAAAATCAATGATATTGCCTTCAACTTTGTAGAAAATGGTCATTTTGAAGATAGCAAGGTATCAGCAGCCTTCCGCGAACTTGGTAAACACATGATCAACCAAAACATGGATAATCGTGTCGTCAAACTAGAAGAATCTGTAGACTTGGCTCCAAAATTAACAGACTTCATGACCAAGCTCAAAGCAGGTCAGGATGTGACTGCAGAACGTGTAGCCTTGCGTGCAGAATTTGCCAAGATTAAAGAAGCAGCCGAACTCTATAAAGCATCAGGCGATAAAAAAATGGTTGCCCAAATCCACTATTGGTTGGATAATGCAATCGATCAAATGAATGCTCTCGATGCCTTCCTTACAGGAACTGAAGCCATGGCTACAAACGATGCAGCCAAACTTTGGGATAGCTACTATAAAGGTTTGAAATTGTACGAACAGTCTCAAACTCACACCTTCCATTATGTAGACCATATGGAAAAGGCTGAATTGGGTGTTCAACATATTCGTCCATTTATCCTATCCCTGAAAGAAGTTCTAGCGTCTGAAGTTCAAAAAGTCTTGCATCCAGACCAAATCATCAGTACCTTTATCACCAATCGAACAGGTGTAGAAGGTAGTTTAGCAGAAGTAACGGATGGCGATTTGGCAACTCATGCGATTATTAAATCACCAAATAGCATCAAGACAGGTGATTATATTGGTATGAAGTTCAACAAGCCAGTAGCGATTCAAACCTTGACCTTTGCTATGGGAACGCAGGCAAATCCGCGTGATACTTTTAGTAAGGCAGAAGTGCAGTATCTAGATGAAAATGATAACTGGGTAACCTTGAAAGAGCCAAGCTATGTCGGAAATGAATCCCTGCTTAAGTTTGAGAATCTCAACATCAAGGCCAAGGCAGTTCGCATGATTGCGACAGCAGACCGCGAGAACACTTGGTTTGCAGTTCAGGAAATTGCAGTCAACCGTCCAGTTGAAAAAGCTCGTAGCCAACAAGCAACGACAGTTAGTCTAAGCTCAAATCTAGTTTACAAACTAAATACCTCAGCCCGTCAAATCACTGATGGCAAGGACAATACAGAAGCCATGATGGCAAATGCTGATGGAAGCAATACAACACCAGTAGATGCTTGGGCACAACTGGACCTCGGTGAAGTCAAGTCAGTTACTAAAGTTCGCCTTCGCCAAGGAACGGGTGATAAGCTTGCCGCAGGTGTACTTGAGTACTCTACAGATGGAACTGCATGGCAAGAGTTGGATCGCCTATCAGGAGAACAAACCAAGGAAGTGACCAGAGCTATAAATGCTCGCTACATCCGAGTCCGCAATACTAAGGCACTCGACCTCTGGTGGCGTATCCAAGACTTCTCTGTTGAGACACGCTCTGGAAACAGTGAGTTAACGGACACCAACGTCGATGCCTTGAAGGAAACGCCGGTAGTGGATAGCTTGGGACATTATGAACTTCAAATTCCAGCTGGAACCAAACTCCCTGCTCATAGCTATCTAGGTATGAAACTTGACCGTATCCATCAAATCAAGAGCATCCAGCTCAAAGGTCAGGCCAACCCTGCTCTTACTCTAGAGTACTCTGCAAATGCTCAAGAATGGATGCCAGCTAGCCAGTTGACTGATAGATCTGCAGCAAGCCACTTAGTACGTTATGTGCGTTTGGTCAACAAAACAGATCAGGAACAAGCTGTGACAGCCACTTCTCTCCTTGTGACAACCAAAGAAGTGCAACCAACCAAACTAGAATCTACAACTATGGGCATTCATCCAACATACGGAAGCAATGATGTTCGTAAGCTGAACAACCTAGATCAACTATTTGACAGTGTTTATAACAACTTCGTTGAGTTTTCAGACTACGCCCATAAAGATGGTCACGTAACCTTGAAACTTGGTAGCGAACGTACCATCAAGAAGATCAGAGCCTACATCCAAGACGGAACTCAAAACTACCTTCGTGATGGTAAGATCCAAGTCAGCCAAGACGGTAAAACTTGGACAGATGTCGTTACAGTAGGAGATGGTGTGGCCAATAGCCAACACGATGATTCATTGACAGATGGTTGGACACATGATTCTAAGATGCCAGGAAATCGCTATATCGAGGGTGAATTGACGACACCAGTTAAAGCTAACTATCTCCGTGTCCTCTATACAGCAGACTATGATGCCCGTTTTGTAGGCTTTACAGAATTGGTCATCAACGATGGTGAATTTGTCAAACCAATCAATGATCCAACAGTAGAAGGAAGTAGTGGAGAAAGCCAAGGCAACCTTTATAATAATCTTGTAGACGGCAAAGTCTTGACTAGCTACAAGTCTGAAAAAGACAAGGGCGAATTGGTGTATCACTTATCCGAACCAACCAATGCCAACCACCTTCGTCTCGTTTCCAGTCTTCCTGAAGGAGCTAAGGCACGTGTTCTTGCTAGAACACTTAAGGATGGCCAAGACAGTTGGCTAGACCTCGGTGCCATTACATCCAGTCTCCAAACTTTTGCTATCCGAAATGGCGGCTCTCTTCTAGACGTCAAATTAGTCTGGGAAGGTGGCAAGGCTGAGTTTTATGAATTGGCAAGTTTCCATCAAGAATTAACAGAAGAACCTGTTCAGTCAAGCAAGGGCGAAGAGCCAGCACCCGTTCTTGAGGTTCCTGAATTCACAGGTGGTGTCAATGCAGTTGAAGCCTTGGTACATGAGCTTCCAGAGTACACAGGCCCAGTAGCGACAGTAGGTGACCAAGCTGCTCCAACAGTAGAGAAACCTGAGTTCAAGGGTGGTGTCAATGCAGTGATGGCTCTAGTGCATGAATTGCCAGAATACACAGGCCCGCTAGCAACAGTAGGTGATCAAGCTGCTCCAACAGTAGAGAAACCTGAGTTTCAGGGCGGAGTCAATGCAGTGATGGCTCTAGTGCATGAATTGCCAGAATACACAGGCCCGCTAGCAACAGTAGGTGATCAAGCTGCTCCAACAGTAGAGAAACCTGAGTTTAAACTTAGCTCACTTGCTTCAGATGAAGATAAGGCACCGGCACCGGAACTAAAACAAGAAGTGACGAAGCGAGAAACAGCTGAACAAAGCTTGCCAGCAACAGGTGAGAGTCAATCTGACACAGCCCTCTTCCTAGCAGGTGTTAGCCTAGCCCTATCTGCTCTCTTTGTAGCAAAAACAAAGAAAGACTAGTATTTAGTAAAACCTCTTAACAAGATTACGAAATCCGTTTCCTATCTTTCCCAATGAGGTTTATAGTACAGAAAAAGCCTGAGAAGATGTCTTCTCAGGCTTTTGTTAAGCAGATAGATGCAATAGTGCTATGAAAAAATCACCCAGATTTTTCTGGGTGATAAATGTTATGGTTGTGCTGGTTGAGGATTCTGATTTTGGTTCTGGTTTTGTTGACCAGGCGTTGTATTTGGTTGCTGGTTATTGGTATTATTGTTTGCACTATTATTCGTGCTTGGAGTAGTTGAGCTTGACTGTGAAGTTGAACTTTCTGATGTCGAGCTCGAACTTTCTGGTGTTGGGGCCTGTTGAGGAGCAGGAGTAGTCCACGCAGGACGTGCACCTTTTTTAAAGACGAATTCTCCACCTCTGTAGAGTCCTTCTGGCATAGTCCAGTCGCCAGGATGATCATCTTCAGATAGATAAGTCATCATCGAACGGTAAACCTTAGCAGCAACATAGAAGCCATCACCAACAATAGGAGTCAGGCGGTTCGAGTAACCAGTCCAAACGGCCATTGAATATTTACGAGTATAGCCAACGAACATTTCGTCTGGAGCTACATAACCTGTGTTCTTGACGTAGTTTTCAATCTCATCATCTGTGTAGTTTGATGTACCAGTTTTACCAGCTTGTGGCAACCATGGGAGGTAGGCTCCTCGACCAGTTCCATATGCTAGGACAGTTTTCATCATATCCGTCATCATATAGGCGGTCGTCTCTTTCATGGCACGAGTACCAGGATCAGAGAATTCTTTTGAACTGCCATCACTGAAGACAATTTTGTTGATATACATCGGCTTGCGGTAGATACCACCGTTAGCAAAAGCTGCGTAAGCAGCAGCCATCTTTTCACTACTTGCTCCATACTTTTTATTAGATTCAGTTGTATTACTTGAAATGGCATTTGCATAGTACATATCTGGATAGTCAATACCAAGTCCATTTAGGAAGGTTTTGGCTCTGTCTAAACCAACTTTATTCAAGGTTTCTACGGCTGTAACGTTTCGTGATTGTTGGAGCGCATATTGGATGGTGATATTTCCAAAATAACTTCTATCCCAGTTGTAAACAGGGGTGTCTGTTCCAGGATAGTTGTATGGAACATCATGTACAATCGAAGCAGTTGAGTCGTAGATGTCATACTCCAAGGCAGGAGCATAGTCTGTGATTGGCTTCATGCTAGAACCCCAGTCACGGTTGGTTTCAACAGCTTGGTTGATTCCGAAGGAAACATTGCTTGATTGGTGACGAGAACCTAACTGAGCAATGACTTTCCCGTTTGTCACATCCACAATAGTTGAAGCTACTTGCATTTCATCATCTGGATAGTTGACATACTCGTCGGTATTGTAGATATCCCAGAGATGTTGTTGAACTTTAGGATCAACGTTGGTGTAGACGTCCATACCAGTCGTTAAGAGGTTGTAGCCTGTTTCTTGTTCGAGTTGATCGATTACCTCTTTGAGATAGTTGTCCATGTATGGAGGATAACTATTAGCCGATTTTAGACTTTGAAGTCCGTCCGTAATTGGAGTATTGATTGCTTTTTCATACTGCTCAGCTGAAATGTAACCTTGTCCCTTCATCTCAGAGAGGACGAGATTGCGTCGTTCTTGAGCAGCTTCTGGATGTGAGTATGGATCATACTGATTTGGTGCCTGAGGCATTCCGGCAAGGAGAGCCAGTTGAGGAATACTTAAATCTTTGAGATCCTTGCCATAGTAACTTTGGGCAGCAGTCTGCATTCCGTAGTTACCGTTTGACATGTAGACCTTGTTGATGTAGTAGGTCAGGATTTCTTGCTTGGTTGCTTTCTGTTCAAGTTGAACGGCCAGCCAAGCTTCTTGAGCCTTACGTGAAAGGGTCTGGTCCGACGTTGATGTAGAAAAATAAGTTAATTTAATCAGCTGCTGCGTTAAGGTTGAAGCTCCCTGAAGGCCTCCACCACCACGAAGATTTCGTAGAGTGGCACCGAGGATACGAATAGTATCAACCCCGCGGTGATTAAAGAAACGATGGTCTTCAATTGAGACGATGGCATTAACCAACTCTGTAGGGATTTCATTTGCTTGCGCATTTACCCGACGTTCTGATCCAAGATCGGCAATGAGTTCATCGTTTTTGTCATAGATCTTGCTAGACGTTGTAGCGACTAGTTTACTTTCAGATAGGGTCGGAGCCTTGCTGACATAGTAGAGGAAGAGTCCTCCGCCTAGCACAACTACTGCGATAAATACAGTTAAGAGACAGATACTGACATACTTAGCTATTCGCAGGAAAATTTGTTTGTTCATCTTGTTTTACCACCCAGTAAATGTTCTTTGATAATATCGAGATAGGGAATCTGAGGAAAGGCACCAGGCTCAATCCTGTATCCATTTTCTTGAATATATCCAAGTGGCATTGACTTTTGTCCCATATCTTGATGATAGAAACGAATCAAGTCAATGGCCGGCAATAAGTAGGTTTCTTGCTGAGAAGAAAAGTGAAGGAGTACAAAGCAGATCCCTTGTTGGGCAAGGACTTGTTCCATGTGTTGGATCTGATGGAGATGAAAATTCTTCATCGGGATCGCATGTTTCTGCCTAGTTTCCTTTGCTTCAAAGTCGATGTAGTATCCATCATAAACCCCCGAATAGTCTGTTGTTGAGGCCTGTCTGAAGTAGGCTTCAACGATCTTGGCTCGACTTCTTTGGGGATAATCGACACGTACGATTTGGATGGGAGTCGGTTTTTTGTGGATAACAGCCAGCCCATGCGACAAGTAGTAGTCGTTCGTAGCATTGATCATCTTTTCAAAGGACATCCCCCGATTTGCGAAATTTTTAGTTCGTGACAGGGGTGCTTGTCTTTTTTGTGATGAAATTTTATGTGGATAGTTGACCATAATTCTCCTTATTGGTACAATAACATCACTCTATTATACCATAAAAGTATACAGAAAGGATGAAAAATGCATACAGCCTTGATTATAGGCTATTCTGCCTTCGACCTTGGTCTCTTTAATGACAAGGATATTCGCGTTGATATTATCAAAACAGCCATTGGTAGAGACTTGGAAGGTCTAGCAGAGGAAGGGGTGACCTGGCTTGTCTTTACAGGGACTCTGGGCTTTGAGTACTGGGTACTTCAAGTAGCTAAAGAAATGAAAGAAGACTATGGATTTCAATTGGCGACCATTTTTGATTTTGAAACCCATGGCAGTAATTGGAATGAAGCAAATCAAGCGAAATTGAGTGAGTTTAAGCAGGTTGACTTTGTCAAATATGCCTATCCACAATATGAGCACAAGGGGCAACTGCGTGATTATCAAAAATTTCTGCTGGAGAATACAGATACTTGCTATCTTTTTTACGACGAAGAAAAGGAAACCAAGTTACGATATTTTTACCAAATGATGAAAAATCAAGCGGACTATGTTACAAGACGATTAACATTTGAGGACTTGAATGAAATAGTAGAAAATTTTTCCGAAAAGTAAGGTTTTGACCTTGATTTTTACTTGTCTTTTTTTATATAATAATACTAGTAACCCAGAATGGAGAGAGACATGGCAAGTATTATATTTTCAGCGAAAGATATTTTTGAACAAGAATTTGGACGTGAAGTACGTGGATACAGCAAAGCAGAAGTGGATGAATTCCTTGATGATGTGATTAAGGATTATGAAACTTATGCGGCTTTGGTCAAATCTCTTCGTCAAGAGATTGCTGATTTGAAAGAAGAATTATCTCGTAAACCACAGGTAGCTCCAACTCAACCAGACTCTATTGAAGTAACAGCTTCTACTTCAATGACAAACTTTGATATTTTGAAACGCTTAAATCGTCTCGAAAAAGAAGTATTTGGTAAGCAAATCTTAGACAACCAAGATTTATAATTGACTAAGGAATGAGTGCAATTTTTGGATAATCGCGTGAAGAGATTCTCTTTTCATGAGGAAAGTCCATGCTAGCACAGGCTGTGATGCCTGTAGTGTTTGTGCTAGGCGAATCCATAAGCCTAGGGACGAGAAATCGTTACGGCAGTCGAAATGGCTAAGTCTTCGGATAGGTCAAAATAGGCTTGAAAGTGCCACAGTGACGGAGTCTTTCTGGAAACAGAGAGAGTGGAACGCGGTAAACCCCTCAAGCTAGCAACCCAAATTTTGGTCGGGGCATGGAGTGCACGGAAACGAACGTAGTACTCTGACTGCTAGCAGATTTATGCTGTTAGCGGTAGACAGATGATTATCGAAGGAAGTGGTCCTAGTCACTTCTGGAACAAAACATGGCTTATAGAAAATTGCATATAGGTTGGGGCTGAGAAATCTTTCTCAACCTCATTTTTTAAAGTGAACAAAAGAAAGGTCTTACAAGACTGTAAAATGAAAAAAGATTTTAATTTAATCGCAACTGCTGCAGCGGGTCTCGAGGCTGTCGTTGGACGTGAGGTGCGAGAACTAGGCTATGATTGCCAGGTTGAAAATGGTCGTGTCCGTTTCCAAGGAGATGTGAAGGCAATCATCGAGACCAATCTTTGGCTTCGTGCAGCGGATCGCATCAAGATTGTAGTCGGAAGTTTTCCAGCTAAGACTTTTGAAGAGCTTTTTCAAGGTGTTTTTGCTCTAGATTGGGAAAACTATCTTCCGCTTGGGGCGCGGTTCCCTATCTCAAAGGCCAAATGTGTGAAGTCTAAACTCCACAACGAGCCCAGTGTTCAGGCTATTTCTAAGAAGGCTGTTGTAAAGAAATTACAAAAACACTATGCCCGTCCAGAAGGAGTTCCCTTGATGGAAACTGGTCCCGAGTTTAAGATTGAGGTATCTATCCTGAAAGATGTGGCAACTGTCATGATTGACACGACAGGTTCTAGCCTTTTTAAACGTGGTTATCGTACGGAAAAGGGTGGGGCGCCAATCAAGGAAAATATGGCAGCGGCCATTTTACAACTCTCTAACTGGTATCCAGACAAGCCCTTGATTGATCCGACCTGTGGGTCAGGAACTTTCTGTATCGAGGCGACTATGATTGCAAGAAAAATGGCACCAGGACTTCGCCGTTCCTTTGCTTTTGAGGAATGGAACTGGGTCAGCGATCGGTTAATCCAAGAAGTTCGCACAGAGGCGGCTAAGAAAATGGATCGTGAACTTGAGCTGGACATTATGGGCTGTGATATTGATGCTCGCATGGTGGAGATTGCCAAGGCAAATGCTCAAGCAGCAGGTGTCGCAGGTGACATCACCTTTAAGCAAATGCGGGTACAGGACTTGCGCACAGACAAGATTAATGGCGTTATCATTTCCAATCCACCATATGGGGAACGTTTGTCTGATGATGCAGGAGTTACCAAGCTCTATGCTGAGATGGGACAGATCTTTGCACCACTGAAAACGTGGAGTAAGTTTATCCTGACGAGTGACGAAGCTTTTGAAAGCAAGTACGGAAGTCCAGCTGATAAAAAGCGAAAACTCTATAACGGGACCTTAAAAGTGGATTTGTATCAATACTTTGGTCAGCGTGTCAAACGCCAAGAGGTAAAATAGAAAGGTGAACTCATGAGTAAGAAAAGACGTGATCGTCATAAAAAAGGACATCAAGAACCCAAATTTGACTTTGATGAAGCAAAAGATTTGACTGTTGGTCAAGTCATTCGTAAGAATGAAGAGGTGGAGGCTGGAGTATTGCCTGAGGACAATATCTTAGACAAATACATCAAACAGCACCGTGAGGAAATCGAAGCTGACAAGTTTGAAACTCGTCAGTTTAAAAAAGAAGAACTGGCTTCTACTCAAAACCTAGAGGAAATGATCCAAGAAGTTCGTGAATCAAGTGAATCTTCTGATCAGGTAGACGATTCAGACCTGGTTTCCGAGGAATCTATTGAAGAGATAGAAAATGAAGAGACTACTCAGTTTGTTACACCACTTCAAGATGAAGAAAGTGCTGAAATAGAGCCTCTCGTTTTAACAGAAACAGAGCCCAAGGAAATAAATGAGGAACAAGAAGAGGAGATTTATACACCTCTATCACGTTCGGCTCAAACAGAACCTGAAACAGGCTCTAAGAAGAAAGGTGTCATCATCATTGCTTCTGTAGTAGCTGCAATCCTTGTGCTTGCTGGAACATATTATGTCTACCGACAAGTGTCTCGTTCAAACCAAGAAATCCAGTCTTCTCAAGCAGCCTCTTCGGATGATCAAGGAACACAAACAGCTTTGAAAGACTTCAATGATCTCTATGATACTTTCTATACAGATGCTAATAAGACAGCTCTGAAAAACAGCCAGTTTGATAAATTGAGCCAATTGAAAACCTTGCTAGATAAGTTAGAAGGTAGCCGTGATTATACACTAGCTAAGTCAAGATATGATAGCCTAGCAACTCAAATCAAGGCCATTCAAGATGTTAATGCCCTCTTTGAAAGTCCAGCTATTACGGACGGTGTCTTGGATACCAATGCGAAAGCCAAAGCGGATGCTAAATTTACAGAAATCAAGACAGGGAACACAGAATTAGACAAACTCTTGGATAAGGCCATTAGTCTTGGAAAGAGCCAACAAACCAGTGCTTCCAACTCAAGTTCAAGCTCTAGCACGAGTCAAGCAAGCTCAAGTTCAGCTACAGAAAGCAATGCAAGCAGTACGACCCCTTCAACAAGCACCACGGCACCAGCTAGAGACACGAATGGTGGTTTGTCTGGCGATGGGGTTAATCTTCAAAGAAGTGCTAGTCGTGTACCTTACAACCAATCAGCTGTAGACGATAGCAACAACCCTGCTTGGACCTTTGCGGATGGTGTATTGGAACAAGTCCTAGCAACATCACGTGCTCGTGGCTATATCACTGGAAATCAATATATCCTAGAACGTGTCAATATTGTAAACGGAAATGGTTATTACAACCTCTACAAACCAGATGGAACCTATCTCTTCACCCTCAACTGTAAGACTGGTTACTTTGTAGGGAATGGTTCTGGTCATGCAGATGACTTGGACTACTAGGAGACCGTTACAAAATTCTTTCCTTTCATAGGTAAAAATGATAAAATAAAACATATTAAACAAGAGGAGTGTCACATGACAAAAGCTAACTTTGGTGTCGTAGGTATGGCCGTTATGGGTCGTAACCTTGCCCTAAATATCGAATCTCGTGGCTATACAGTTGCCATTTACAACCGTAGTAAAGAAAAAACAGAAGATGTCATTGCTTGCCATCCTGAAAAGAACTTTGTACCAAGCTATGACGTGGAAAGCTTTGTAAACTCAATCGAAAAACCTCGTCGTATCATGCTCATGGTTCAAGCTGGACCTGGTACAGACGCAACTATCCAAGCCCTTCTTCCCCACCTTGACAAGGGTGATATCTTGATTGACGGAGGAAACACTTTCTACAAAGATACCATCCGTCGTAACGAAGAGTTGGCTAACTCAGGTATCAACTTTATCGGTACTGGGGTTTCTGGTGGTGAAAAAGGTGCCCTTGAAGGGCCTTCTATCATGCCAGGTGGACAAAAAGAAGCCTACGAATTGGTTGCTGATGTTCTCGAAGAAATCTCAGCTAAAGCACCAGAAGATGGCAAACCATGTGTGACTTACATCGGTCCTGATGGAGCTGGTCACTATGTGAAAATGGTCCACAACGGTATCGAGTATGGTGACATGCAATTGATCGCAGAAAGCTACGACCTCATGCAACACTTGCTTGGCCTTTCTGCAGAAGACATGGCAGAAATTTTTACTGAGTGGAACAAGGGTGAGTTGGACAGCTACTTGATCGAAATCACAGCTGATATCTTGAGCCGTAAAGATGATGAAGGTCAAGATGGACCAATCGTAGACTATATCCTTGATGCTGCAGGCAACAAGGGAACTGGTAAATGGACTAGCCAATCATCACTTGACCTTGGTGTGCCATTGTCACTGATCACTGAGTCAGTATTTGCGCGTTACATCTCTACATACAAAGAAGAGCGTGTACATGCTAGCAAGGTGCTTCCAAAACCAGCTACTTTCAAATTTGAAGGAGACAAGGCTGAGTTGATTGAAAAGATCCGTCAAGCCCTTTACTTCTCAAAAATCATCTCATACGCACAAGGTTTTGCTCAATTGCGTGTGGCTTCTAAAGAAAATAACTGGAACTTGCCATTTGCGGACATCGCATCTATCTGGCGTGATGGCTGTATCATCCGTTCTCGTTTCTTGCAAAAGATCACAGATGCCTACAACCGTGATGCAGACCTTGCAAACCTTCTCTTGGATGAATACTTCTTGGATGTCACTGCCAAGTACCAACAAGCAGTGCGTGATATCGTAGCTCTTGCTGTTCAAGCTGGTGTACCAGTACCAACCTTCTCAGCAGCTATTACTTACTTTGATAGCTACCGTTCAGCTGACCTTCCTGCTAACTTGATCCAAGCGCAACGTGACTACTTTGGTGCCCACACTTACCAACGTAAAGACAAAGAAGGAACATTCCACTACTCTTGGTATGACGAAAAATAAGTAGGTCTGCCATGGGGAAACGGATTTTATTACTTGAGAAAGAACGAAATCTCGCTCATTTTCTCAGTCTGGAACTCCAAAAAGAGCAATACCGTGTTGATCTGGTCGAGGAGGGGCAAAAAGCCCTCTCCATGGCTCTCCAGACAGATTATGACTTGATTTTACTGAATGCTCGTCTGGGGGATATGACGGCCCAGGATTTTGCAGAGAGGCTGAGTCGAACAAAACCAGCCTCAGTGATCATGGTCTTGGACCATCGCGAAGAATTGCAAGATCAGATTGAGACAATCCAGCGCTTCGCCGTTTCTTACATCTATAAGCCAGTGATTATTGATCAGCTGGTGGCTCGTATTTCAGCGATTTTCCGAGGTCGGGACTTTATTGACCAACACTGTAGTCAGATGAAGGTCCCAACGTCTTACCGCAATTTGCGTATGGATGTAGAACATCATACCGTTTATCGTGGCGAGGAGATGATTGCTCTGACGCGCCGTGAGTATGACCTTTTGGCCACTCTCATGGGAAGCAAGAAGGTCTTGACTCGTGAGCAGTTGTTGGAAAGTGTTTGGAAGTACGAAAGTGCGACAGAAACCAATATCGTGGATGTTTATATCCGTTATCTACGTAGCAAGCTTGATGTAAAAGGTCAAAAAAGCTACATTAAAACCGTGCGTGGTGTTGGGTACACCATGCAAGAATAGAAAAGCAGTTGCAGTTGTGTAACTGCTTTTTTTGAGAAGTTTCTATATATTGACATACAATAAAGTCTTTGCTACAATCAGTTATGGAGGAAAGATCTAATGAAAAAATTTAAAATAATGATGCAAGTTGGACTGACAGTCTTTTTCTTTGCTTTGTTAGCGACAAGTGCAGTATTGGCGGATGATGCTGATTCAGAAGGTTGGCAATTTGTCCAAGAAAATGGTAGAACCTACTATAAAAAGGGGGACCTCAAAGAAAAGGCCTGGAGAGTGATTGATGGTAAATACTATTATTTTGATCATGTATCAGGTGAGATGGTTGTTGGATGGCAGTATATTCCCATGCCAGATAAAGGTAGTACCATTGGTCCTTACCCAAATGGTATCAGATTAGAATATATGCCAATGTCAAGATGGTACTACTTTAATCAAGATGGCGTACTACAAGAGTTTGTTGGTAAGCAAGTTTTAGAAGCAAAAACTGCTACAAATACCAACAAACATCATGGGGAACAATATGATAGTCCAGCAGAGAAACGAGTCTATTATTTTGAAGATCAGCGTAGCTATCACACTTTAAAAACTGGTTGGATTTCTGACGAAGGGCATTGGTATTATTTACAGGAGGATGGTGGCTTTGATTCTCGCATCAACAGATTGACTGTTGGGGAGATAGCACGTGGTTGGATCAAGGCTTATCCTCTAACCTATGATGAAGAGAAGCTAAAAGCGGCTCCATGGTACTACTTGGATCCAACAACTGGGATTATGCAAACAGGTTGGAAATATCTTGGCAATAAGTGGTACTACCTCCGTTCATCAGGAGCTATGACAACTGGCTGGTATCAGGAAGGCTCAACTTGGTACTATTTAGATGCTGAAAATGGCGATATGAAAACAGGCTGGCAATATCTTGGTAACAAGTGGTACTATCTCCGTTCATCAGGAGCTATGGCGATTGGCTGGTATCAGGAAGGTTCGACTTGGTATTATCTACATACAAGTAATGGCGATATGAAGACTGGTTGGTTCCAGGTCAATGGCAAATGGTACTATGCTTACAGCTCAGGTGCTTTAGCAGTGAATACGACCGTAGAAGGCTATTTTGTCAACTATAATGGCGAATGGGTTCAATAAGGAAAGAGGCGATTGTGAAGGAAACAATCGCTTTTTTTGTGAAAATATAATAAAATAGATAGGAAAGAATAAATACTTGTATGAAAAATGAGACGGCTTTTTCGTCTAGCAAAAGGAAAAAATGACAAAAAAAGTTGGTGTCGGTCAGGCACATAGCAAGATTATTTTAATAGGAGAGCATGCGGTCGTTTACGGTTATCCTGCTATCTCCCTGCCTCTTTTGGAGGTGGAGGTGACTTGTAAGGTAGTTCCTGCAGCGAGTCCTTGGCGCCTCTATGAGGAGGATACCTTGTCTATGGCGGTGTATGCCTCGCTTGAGCATCTAAATATCAAGGATGCTTGCATTCGCTGTGTGATTGACTCGGCTATCCCTGAAAAACGAGGGATGGGTTCGTCTGCGGCTATCAGCATAGCGGCCATTCGAGCTGTTTTTGACTACTATCAAGCCGAACTGCCTCATCATGTATTGGAAATCTTGGTCAATCGGGCTGAGATGATTGCCCATATGAATCCGAGCGGGTTGGATGCCAAGACCTGTCTCAGTGACCAGCCTATTCGCTTTATCAAGAACCTTGGATTTACAGAGCTTAAGATGGATCTATCCGCTTATTTGGTCATTGCAGATACGGGCGTGTATGGTCACACTCGTGAAGCTATCCAAGTAGTTCAAAGCAAGGGGAAGGATGCCCTACCGTTTTTGCATGCCCTGGGAGAATTGACCCAGCAGGCAGAAGAGGCAATTAGACGAAAAGATGCTGAGGGACTGGGACAAATCCTCAGTCAAGCGCATTTACATTTAAAAGAAATTGGTGTCAGCAGCCCTGAGGCAGACTCCCTCGTTGAAACGGCTCTTAGCCATGGTGCTCTAGGTGCCAAGATGAGTGGTGGTGGACTAGGGGGCTGTATTCTCGCCTTGGTAGCCAATCTGGATCAAGCGCAAGAACTAGCAAAACGATTAGAAGAGAAAGGAGCTGTTCAGACATGGATCGAAAGCCTGTAACAGTACGTTCCTACGCAAATATTGCCATTATCAAATATTGGGGAAAGAAAAAAGAAAAAGAGATGGTTCCTGCTACTAGCAGTATCTCTCTGACTTTGGAAAATATGTACACAGAGACGACTTTGTCGCCTCTACCGACGGATGCGACTGCTGATACCTTTTATATCAATGGTCAGCTTCAGAGTGAGGCTGAGCATGCCAAGATGAGCAAAATCATCAACCGTTACCGTCCAGAAGGTGAGGGATTTGTCCGTATCGATACCCAAAACAACATGCCGACTGCGGCTGGCTTGTCATCCAGTTCTAGTGGTTTGTCCGCCTTGGTCAAGGCTTGCAATGCTTATTTCCAGCTTGGTTTGAATCGGAGCCAGTTGGCGCAGGAGGCTAAGTTTGCCTCAGGGTCGTCCTCTCGCAGTTTTTATGGACCGTTAGGTGCCTGGGATAAGGATAGCGGGGAAATTTACCCTGTAGAAACAGACTTGAAACTAGCTATGATTATGTTAGTGCTGGAGGACAAGAAAAAACCAATCTCTAGCCGTGATGGGATGAAACTCTGTGTGGAAACCTCGACGACTTTTGATGATTGGGTTCGCCAGTCTGAGAAGGATTATCAGGATATGCTGGTTTATCTCAAAGAGAATGATTTTGCTAAGGTTGGGGAATTAACGGAGAAAAATGCCCTAGCCATGCACGCTACGACCAAGACTGCTAGTCCAGCCTTTTCTTATCTAACGGATGCTTCCTATGAAGCCATGGACTTTGTTCGCCAGCTTCGTGAGCAAGGTGAAGCCTGTTACTTTACCATGGATGCCGGTCCCAATGTCAAGGTCCTCTGTCAAGAGAAAGATTTGGATCATCTATCTGAAATCTTTGGTCAACGTTACCGCCTGATTGTGTCAAAAACAAAGGATTTGAGCCAAGATGATTGCTGTTAAAACTTGCGGGAAACTCTATTGGGCAGGTGAGTATGCTATTTTAGAGCCAGGGCAGTTAGCCTTGATAAAGGCTATTCCCATCTATATGAAGGCTGAGATTGCTTTTTCTGAGAACTATCGTATCTACTCAGACATGTTTGATTTCGCAGTGGACTTGACGCCAAATCCTGACTACGGCTTGATTCAGGAAACGATTGCTCTAGTGGAAGATTTCCTCGTTTATCGTGGGCAAGCCTTGCGACCTTTTTCCTTGGCAATCCGTGGCAAAATGGAACGAGAAGGGAAAAAGTTTGGTCTAGGCTCTAGCGGTAGTGTTGTTGTCTTGGTGATCAAGGCCCTGCTGGCTCTATATGATATTACGGTTGATCAGGATTTCTTGTTCAAGCTGGCTAGCGCGGTCTTACTCAAGCGAGGAGACAATGGTTCTATGGGAGACCTTGCCTGTATTGTGGCAGAGGATTTGGTTCTCTACCAATCTTTTGATCGAAAGAAGATAGCTACTTGGTTGGAAGAAGAAAGCTTGGCAACAGTTTTGGAGCGTGATTGGGGCTTTTCTATCTCACACGTACAACCTGCCCTAGAATGTGATTTCCTAGTGGGATGGACCAAGCAAGTGGCTGTATCGAGTCAAATGGTTCAGCAAATCAAGCAAAACATCAATCAGAATTTTTTAACTTCCTCAAAAGCAACGGTGTCTGCTTTGGTAGAAGCCTTGGAGCAGGGGAATGCAGAAAAAATTATCGAGCAGGTGGAAACAGCTAGTCGACTTTTAGAAGGCTTGAGCGCAGATATTTACACACCTTCGCTGAGACAGTTGAAAGAAGCCAGTCAAGATTTGCAGGCTGTTGCCAAGAGTAGTGGCGCTGGTGGTGGTGACTGTGGGATTGCCTTGAGTTTTGATGAGCAATCAACTGAAACCTTAAAAAATCGTTGGGCCGATCTGGGGATTGAGCTCTTATACCAAGAAAGGATAGGACATGACGACAAATCGTAAGGATGAGCATATCCGATATGCCCTTGAGCAAAAAAGCTCCTATAATAGCTTTGATGAGGTTGAGTTAATCCACTCCTCGCTACCGCTCTATGACCTAGATGAGATTGATTTGTCTACAGAATTTGCAGGTCGAAAGTGGGACTTTCCTTTTTATATCAATGCCATGACGGGTGGAAGCGATAAGGGGAGAGAAATCAATCAAAAGCTGGCTCAGGTGGCAGAAGCCTGTGGGATTTTGTTTGTGACGGGCTCTTATAGCGCAGCCCTCAAAGATCCAACAGATGACTCTTTTTCTGTCAAGACTAGCCATCCAAATCTCCTTCTTGGAACCAATATTGGCTTGGACAAGCCTGTTGAGTTAGGACTTCAGACTGTAGAAGCGATGAATCCTCCCCTCCTGCAAGTGCATGTTAATGTCATGCAGGAATTGCTCATGCCAGAGGGAGAAAGAAAGTTTCGAAGCTGGCAATCGCATCTAGCAGATTATAGCAAGCGTATCCCTGTTCCAATCGTTTTAAAGGAAGTGGGCTTTGGGATGGATGTGAAGACCATTGAGAGAGCCTATAATCTGGGTGTTCGAACGGTTGACCTGTCAGGTCGTGGTGGCACCAGCTTTGCCTATATCGAAAACCGTCGCAGTGGCCAGCGTGATTACCTCAATCAATGGGGCCAGTCTACTATGCAAGCCCTTCTCAATGCCCAAGACTGGAAAGACAAGGTCGAACTCTTGGTCAGTGGAGGGGTTCGTAACCCACTGGATATGATTAAGTGCTTGGTCTTTGGAGCCAAGGCTGTGGGACTGTCACGTACCGTTCTGGAATTGGTTGAAACCTACACAGTTGAAGAAGTGATTGGCATTGTCCAAGGCTGGAAAGAAGACCTGCGTTTGATCATGTGTGCCCTTAATTGTGCCACCATAGCGGATCTACAAAACGTAGACTATATTCTTTATGGCAAACTAAAAGAAGCAAAAGATCAGATGTAGAGAGGTCGGGACAAGAATCCCGCCCTTTTTTGTAGCCTTTTGTCAACTGTGGTGGGCTGAAAGAACCTAGTTTGTTGGAGCGATTTCTGTCCTATCTCCTTTTTCCATCCTCAGACCGAGGTGACTTTTTTGAATTGTGATAAAATAGAAAAGAGAGGATGCATCTATGAAAAAATTTCAAATCTTTTTATTTATTGAAGCCTGTCTATTGACGGGAGCTCTGATTTTGATGGTATCAGAGCATTTTTCGCGTTTTCTGCTGATTCTATTCCTCTTTTTGCTCTTGCTTCGTTATTATACAGGTAAAGAGGGCAACAACGTTTTCCTCCTTGTGGCGACCATTCTTTTCTTTTTCATCGTCATGCTCAATCCCTTTGTGATTTTAGCCATCTTTGTGGCAGTTATCTATAGTCTCTTTCTTCTTTATCCAATGATGAATCAAGAAAAAGAGGAGACCGACTTGGTCTTTGAAGAGGTGGTGACGGTAAAAAATGAACGCAATCCTTGGTTTGGCAATCTCCATCATTTCTCTAGTCACCAGACCTGCCAATTTGACGATATCAACCTCTTTCGCCTCATGGGCAAGGACACCATTCATTTGGAAAGAGTTATCCTAACCAATCATGACAATGTCATTATCCTTAGAAAGATGGTGGGAACGACTAGGATTATCGTACCTGTAGATGTGGAAATCAGCCTCAGTGTTAACTGTCTTCATGGAGATTTAACCTTCCTTCATCAACCTAAGCGAGCCCTCCGTAATGAACACTATCATCAGGAAACCAGAGACTACCTCAAGAGTAACAAGAGTGTCAAGATTTTCCTAACTACTATGGTTGGCGATGTGGAGGTGGTCAGAGGATGAAAAAGCAATCGTACCTATTAATCGGCCTGACTTCTCTCCTTTTTATCCTCTTTTTAACCAATAGTCTGCTTGATATTTTAAATCTTGATTGGTCCTATTTGCTACAGGATATCGAGAAAACAGAGAAACTCATCTTCTTGATTTTGGTCTTTAGCCTTTCCATGACCTTCTTTTTTGTCCTTTTTTGGCGCGTGATGGAAGAAATTTCTCGCAGAAAAATGCAAGTCAATCTCAAGCGACTGCTAGCAGGAAAAGAGGTGGTTGCCTTTGCAGATCCAGACTTGAATGCCAGTTTCCAATCCTTGTCTGGCAAGCTCAACCTCTTGACAGAAGCTGTTCAAAAGGCTGAAAATCAAAGCCTGGTCAAGGAAGAAGCAATCATCGAGAAAGAACGGAAGCGGATAGCACGTGACTTACATGATACAGTTAGTCAGGAGTTGTTTGCAGCCCATATGATTTTATCAGGTGTCAGTCAGCAGGCTTTGAAGCTGGATAGAGAAAAGATGCAGACCCAGTTGCAAAGTGTCGCGGCCATCCTAGAGACAGCCCAAAAGGATTTGCGGGTCTTGCTCCTACATTTGCGACCAGTTGAGTTGGAAGAGAAGAGTTTGGTTGAGGGGATTCAAATCCTCTTAAAAGAGCTTGAGGACAAGAGTGATCTCAAGGTTAGTCTCAAGCAAAATGTGTCTAAATTGCCCAAGAAGATTGAAGAACATATCTTCCGTATTTTGCAGGAGTTGATCAGCAATACCCTCCGCCATGCCCAGGCATCTTGCCTAGATGTCTACCTCTATCAGACAGATGTTGAATTGCAGCTGAAGGTGGTGGACAATGGTATTGGTTTCCAGTTGGGGAGTTTAGACGACTTGAGTTATGGACTGCGAAATATCAAGGAGCGAGTCGAAGATATGGCAGGAACGGTTCAACTCTTGACAGCTCCCAAACAAGGACTGGCGGTTGATATCCGTATTCCCCTGCTAGATAAGGAATGATAAAGGAGTAGAGATGAAAATTTTACTTGTAGATGACCATGAAATGGTTCGATTGGGCTTGAAAAGCTATTTTGATCTCCAAGACGATGTGGAAGTTGTGGGCGAGGCTGCCAATGGGGCTCAAGGTATTGACTTGGCCTTGAAACTGCGTCCAGATGTCATTGTCATGGATATCGTCATGCCTGAGATGAATGGGATTGACGCGACCTTAGCCATCCTCAAAGAATGGCCTGAAGCCAAGATTTTGATTGTAACTTCTTACTTGGACAATGAAAAAATCATGCCAGTCTTGAATGCGGGTGCCAAAGGTTATATGCTCAAGACTTCTAGTGCAGACGAACTGCTCCATGCCGTTCGTAAGGTGGCTGCTGGAGAGCTGGCTATTGAACAAGAGGTCAGCAAGAAAGTCGAATACCACCGCAATCATATGGAACTTCATGAAGAATTGACTGCGCGTGAGCGAGATGTACTTCAACTCATCGCCAAGGGCTACGAAAATCAGCGCATTGCAGATGAACTCTTTATCTCTCTCAAGACGGTCAAGACCCATGTGTCCAATATCCTTGCCAAACTTGAGGTCAGCGATCGCACCCAGGCGGCGGTCTATGCCTTTCAGCACCACTTGGTCGGGCAGGAGGACTTTTAGATGAGTCTTGAAGATTTACTTGTGGAGCTAGAAGCAGCAAAAGACCCTGAAAAAGCAGGGCCTATGGAAGCCTATATGCGCCATCAATTTCCCTTTCTAGGTATTGCTGGTCCTGAAAGAAATGCCCTCTACAGAAAATACTTTCCAAGTGCGAAAAAAACAAAGCTGATCGATTGGGATTTTGTAGATACTTGCTGGGAAAAGGATGCTAGAGAATACCAGTATGTGGCTGCTAACTATTTGAAAGCCATGCAGTTTTATCTAACGAAGGACGATTTGCCTGAGCTTGAGCGTCTGGTCGTGACCAAGTCTTGGTGGGACACGGTAGATATCCTAGATCGAGTAGTAGGAAGTTTGGTGGCTAACCATCCGGAACTTGAAGAAGTGCTTTTAAAATGGAGCCTATCAGACAATATCTGGTTGAGACGTGTGGCTATTGATCATCAGTTGTTAAGGAAAGAGAAAACAAATGTCCAACTAATGGAAAAGATCCTACTCAATAATCTGGACCAGACAGAATTTTTTATCAACAAAGCCATCGGCTGGGCTCTAAGAGACTACTCTAAAACCAATCCCGAATGGGTAGCACGTTTTATTGAAAAAAATAAGAAGAGAATGGCTGAACTTAGTATCAGGGAAGCGAGCAAGTACCTCTAGCACTATTGAAAAGCGCATTCATTACTTGAAAAAAGTCGCTATTATATGGTATAATGGACTGTATTAAAAATTTTAAGGAGAAATGACAGAATGTCTGTATCATTTGAAAACAAAGAAACAAACCGTGGTGTCTTGACTTTCACTATCTCTCAAGACCAAATCAAACCAGAATTGGACCGTGTATTTAACTCAGTAAAGAAAACTCTTAACGTTCCAGGTTTCCGTAAAGGTCACCTTCCACGCCCTATCTTCGACCAAAAATTTGGTGAAGAAGCTCTTTATCAAGATGCAATGAACGCACTTTTGCCAAACGCTTATGAAGCTGCAGTAAAAGAAGCTGGTCTTGAAGTGGTTGCTCAACCAAAAATTGACGTGACTTCAATGGAAAAAGGTCAAGACTGGGTTATCACAGCTGAAGTCGTGACAAAACCTGAAGTAAAATTGGGCGACTACAAAAACCTTGAAGTATCAGTAGATGTAGAAAAAGAAGTAACTGACGCTGACGTTGAAGAACGTATCGAACGCGAACGCAACAACTTGGCTGAATTGGTTATCAAAGAAGGCGCTGCTGAAAATGGCGACACTGTTGTGATTGACTTCGTTGGTTCTATCGATGGTGTTGAATTTGACGGTGGAAAAGGTGAAAACTTCTCACTTGGACTTGGATCAGGTCAATTCATCCCTGGTTTCGAAGACCAATTGGTAGGTCACTCAGCTGGCGAAACTGTTGATGTTATCGTAACATTCCCAGAAGACTACCAAGCAGAAGACCTTGCAGGTAAAGAAGCTAAATTCGTGACAACTATTCACGAAGTAAAAGCTAAAGAAGTTCCAGCTCTTGACGATGAACTTGCAAAAGACATCGACGAAGAAGTGGAAACTCTTGACGAATTGAAAGAAAAATACCGCAAAGAATTGACTGCTGCGAAAGAAGAAGCATACAAAGATGCCGTTGAAGGCGCAGCAATCGATAAAGCTGTAGAAAACGCTGAAATCGTAGAACTTCCAGAAGAAATGATCCACGAAGAAGTTCACCGTTCAGTAAATGAATTCCTTGGAAACTTGCAACGCCAAGGGATCAACCCTGACATGTACTTCCAAATCACTGGAACTACTCAAGAAGACCTTCACAAACAATACGAAGCAGAAGCTGAGTCACGTACGAAGACTAACCTTGTTATCGAAGCAGTTGCCAAAGCTGAAGGATTTGACGCTTCAGAAGAAGAAATCCAAAAAGAAATTAAGCAATTGGCAGCAGACTACAACATGGAAGTTGCACAAGTACAAAACTTACTTTCAGCTGACATGTTGAAACACGATATCACTATCAAAAAAGCTGTTGAATTGATCACAAGCACTGCAACAGTTAAATAATCTTAAAAGAGAAAAAGCCCACCTGACTAGGTGGGCTTTCTGCTGCACTATTTTCCAAAAATCTCTTTGAGATCTGTATCTGTAATCCCGATCATAGCGGGGATGCTAGACCAGTTTTCCTCGGTGAGGATGTGGGATTGTTCAGAGTCACTTGCTGTGGCAGTTTCAGAGAAGGCTTGTTTACTTTCTTCAATATTTTCAATTAAATCACTGAAACGCTCAATCAGATAGGTCTTGCGAGCAGTCCCGATATGCTTAACTGCATAGTCAAAGGCCTGTAATTCACCTAGTAAGATAAGTTTGCTTTTGGCGCGTGTAATGGCTGTGTAGATGAGATTTCGCTCCAGCATGCGCTTGCTAGCACTGGTGATGGGTAGGATGACAACAGGAAACTCACTTCCCTGAGACTTATGAACACTCATGGCATAGGCTAGTCGAATTTTGTACCATTCATTACGTGGGTAGACGACTTCATTGCCATCAAAATCAATGACAATCTCGTCTTGTTTGGACTCGGTGTATTTTCCAGGAATCAGGTCTGTGATGTAGCCTAGGTCTCCGTTAAAGACATTGACTTCAGCGTCGTTGACTAGGTGAATAACCTTGTCCCCTGTTCGATAGTGACACTGAGTTGCTTCAAAGCTAACTTGCCCCTTTTGCTGAGGATTGAGCAGGTCTTGCATGAGTTGGTTGATGGCATCAATACCAGCAGTTCCTCGATACATAGGCGCTAGCACCTGAATATCGCGAGCCGGAATGCCACTTCTGAGGGCAGCACCAAGAATTTTCTCAATCGTAGCGGGGATATGGTTGCTTGCAATTTCAAAATAAGAGCGGTCTGCCTTTTTCTGAGTAAAGTCTGCTGGCAAGATTCCCTTTCGAATTTGACTAGCCAAGGTAACGATAGTTGATTCTTCGCTCTGACGGTAAATCCGTTCCAAGCGAGTCTGCGGAATCAGGGATATCTGGAGCAGGTCGGCCAGAACTTGTCCAGGACTGACAGAAGGCAACTGGTCACTGTCTCCCACGATGAGGATTTTACTGTTAGAGGAGATATTGGAGAAGAGTTGGTTGGCTAGCCAAGTATCCACCATGGAAAACTCATCTACAATGATAAAATCGGCATCCAGATAATCTTCCAGATGACTGGTATCATCGTCTCCCGTCATCCCCAAATGACGGTGTATGGTCGCGCTAGGCAAACCTGTTAATTCATTCATGCGCCGAGCCGCTCGACCAGTTGGAGCAGCAAGAAGGATAGGCAGATTGCTTTTTTTCCTGAGATCAAGCCCTTCTAAAAGGGCATAAACAGCGATAATTCCATTGATAACAGTCGTCTTACCTGTACCAGGTCCACCTGTCAGGATAAAGACCTTGTTCTGGATAGCGTCGCAGATAGCCTGTTTTTGAATGCTATCGTACTGAATCCCCAGTTCTTGCTCGACAGTAGAGATATGCTTGTGAATGGTTTCCAAATCCTGATTTTTCTGCTTTTCTTTTTCAAGGATATGAACCAAGTGGCTACGGATGCCTTCCTCAGCGAAAAAGAGGCTATTATCAAAGATTTTAGTGTCAATCTGCTGAACCTTGTCTTCTTCAATCAGATGAGATAATTCCTGAGCGACTTGGCTGGGATCGAGTTCCACGGGACGGGAAGATTCGAGGAGAGTCAGGGTTTGTTCCAGCAAGTCTCGGGCTTCCATATAGGTATCGCCTGTATCCATACAACCTTGAAAGAGACTATGGACAAGGCCAGCACGGAAGCGCTCGGGAGCTTGGCTTTCGATACCTAGTTCGGCAGCTAATTGGTCAGCAATGGTAAAGCCCAAACCCTTGATATCCTCAACCAGTTGATAGGGATAATTTTCGACAATATCCAGCGTTTCTTCCTTGTAAAAGTCTTGAATCTGAAAGGCTAGTTTATTGGGAATGCCGTAGTTGGCCAGTTTTGCCAAAACCATCTCTGTCCCATAGTTGAGACGGAGGGTGGAGACAAAAGTCTCACGGTTTTTGGCAGAGAGTCCAGCAATGCTTTCCAGTTTTTCAGGATGCTCCAGAATTTCGTCTATGGTATTTTCGCCATAGGTATCAACGATTTTCTGGGCAGTCTTGAGACCGATTCCCTTAAAATGACTGCTGGAGAAATACTTGACCAAACCCTTGCTAGTGGGTTTTGCTCTTTCATAACGACTGATTTGTAGCTGTTCACCATACTTGGAGTGCTGAACGATTTGCCCCCAAAAGGTATAGTCTTCGCCCTCAATCACATCAGCCATGGTTCCTGTAACGATGATTTCAAAATCGTCAAAGTCCTCCGCATTGGTATCTTCGATATCTAGGAGGAGGATGCGATAGAAATTACTGACGTTTTCAAAAATAATGCGTTCAATGGTGCCTGAAAAATAAACTTCCATAGGTTTCCTTTACATGAGTTAATGAGAGTTGGACCTTAGCTTCTTTCAACAAGCTAGGAGACTAAAAGTCCTTCTTCTTGCAATAGAAAAAGAGACTGAGACTTAGCATTCTCGGCCTCTTCCTTATCTTAAAAAGTTCCGATACGGTTAAGTGGCCAGAAACGGAATTTTGCTTCACCTTTTATATCGCTGGCCTTGAAGGTACCGACATGACGGCTGTCGCTAGAGACTAGACGATCGTCACCAAGGAGAAGGTATTCGCCTTGAGGGACAGTATAGCTGAAGCTGGTATTGGAATTGATATCGACTGTAAAGGCCTGTGCCTTTTGAGCAAGTTCTCTAAAGTAAACTCCCTTATTGCCTTCAAATCCTTTTCCAGTATAGGTGTTCTGCAACTTTTCTGTTTTGAACAAGTTGAGGTACTCAGCTAGGTAAGGTTCATTCGTTTCTTCACCGTTGATAAAGAGTTTGTCATTTTCGTAGCGGATGGTATCTCCGGGCATACCGATGACCCTTTTGACAATGTCTTTATTTCCTTCTTCCTCATGCGCAACCACAATGTCGAAGCGGTCAATTGGGAGGTGTTTAACAACGAAGAGAACTTCTCCGTCGGCTAGGGTAGGGTCCATCGAGTGTCCTTCCACGCGGACATTGCTCCAAAGGAAAATGCGGCTAAGGCCTACCAGCGCGATAATCAGGAAGAAAACTCCCCATTCTTTTAGAAATGATTTAAACGAATTCATGATTTACCTTTCTAGAAGTGCTTTGGCTTTTTCAGTGTTTTTAAAATGCAGTTTGGCACAGAAATGAAGTCCTTTCATTCCATAGGCCTGAAGGATTTTACTAGCAACCTTATCTGATGCAGTTCCAGCGCCACTTGGCAGTTGATAGCCCAGTTCTCGTCCCAGATTTTCTAGATTTTCAAGAAAGAGATCACGAGCGATGATGGAGCTAACCGCAACAGCCAGGTATTTGCCCTCAGCTTTTTCTTCCAAAGTGATCTTATTTGGGAAACGGTTGGCTTCTTGCGCCAAGTACTTATCATAGTTTTTTGGACTTGTAAAAGCATCAATCACGATTTTCTCTGGCTGGACCCCTTTTTGAAGCAGGAGAAAGATAGCCTGGTTGTGAAGGGCAACCTTTACAGAAACAGCATTGTAACGCTCTCCGATAACTTCGTTGTACTTGCTCGGTGAGAGAAGTAGTGCTTGATGTGGAATCTTTTCCTTGAGGATAGGGGCAATCTGACGAATCTTTTGGTCGGTCAGAGTCTTAGAATCCCCCACACCGAGTTTTCGTAGGAAGTCATACTGGTCAGGTGTCACGAAGGAAGCCACGACAGCTAGTCCGCCAAAGTAGGAACCATTTCCCACCTCATCAGTCCCAATCATAGGAAAATCTTGTCCACTGTTTTCTTGTTGAACCTCATAGCCAAAGAAACTGGCGTACTGCTCAGCAGCTTCGCCCTGGAGGAGAACTTTTCCTGAGGTATAGACGGAAACTGTTGCCTGAGGCAGTCGCAAAAAATAGCGGATATAGGGATTTTTACTAGGACTGAGAGCCTTCTGATACTGACTTAAAAAGCTCTGAATTTCCTGTTCACTTGGTGTGAGTGTGATACTTGCCATAGTCTCTATTGTACCACAAAAGCAGGAGAATTGGTAAAAACTGACAAAGTTAGCGAAATTTGGTATAATATCGTGAGGTGAATTTTATGGCAAATCTAAATCGATATAAGTTTACATTCGGGAAAAAGACATTAACCTTGACAACCGAGCATGACAACCTCTTTATGGAGGAAATTGCCAAGGTTGCGACTGAAAAATACCAAGCAATTAAAGAACAAATGCCTGGGGCGGATGATGAGATCATTGCGCTTCTTTTGGCGGTCAACTGTCTGTCTACACAACTCAACCGTGAAATTGAATTTGATGACAAGGAGCAAGAGTTGTTAGAACTCCGCCACAAGTTGATTGCTGTCAAACAAGAACAGAGCAAGATTGAGGACTCCCTATGATTTCAATCCTACTCTTATTGGTTCTGGCTTGGGGCTTTTACATCGGCTACCGTAGAGGTTTGGTGCTGCAAAGTTATTATTTCCTCGTTGCAGTGATTTCAGCCTTTGTTGCGGGACAGTTTTATAAATCGCTGGGAGATCACTTCCACTTGCTTGTCCCTTATGCCAATCCTCAGGAAGGACAGGGCACCTTTTTCTTCCCTTCAGACCAGCTGTTTCACCTAGACAAGGTCTTTTATGCGGGTCTCGCCTACCTTCTAGTTTTCGGAATTTGTTACAGTATCGGACGTTTTATCGGTTTGTTCCTACACTTGATTCCAACTAAAAAGCTCGATGTCAAATGGTTGCGTATCGGAGCAGGCCTTTTGTCGCTATTAGTAACCTTATTTGTCTTGCAAATGGCTCTGACCATTCTCGCAACAGTGCCTCTAGCAGTCATTCAAAATTCACTCGAAAAAAGTATAGTAGCCAAAAACATCATCCAAAGTGTCCCTTTTACGACAAACTTTATCAAACAACTCTGGGTGACAAATTTAATCGGATAAAAAGGGCGGGATTTTTCCTAGCCCTTTGTTTACAGATTGGAGGACTAGGTCAAAACCTCTAGTTGCTATGATCTTGTAAACTAGCATACAAGGAAAGAATATGAATACAAAAATACTAGAAACCTTAGAATTTAATAAAATCAAAGCCTTGTTTGAACCGCATCTTTTGACAGAACAAGGACTAGAGGAGTTAAAAGGCTTAGCTCCAACTGCCAAGGCGGATAAGATTAAACAAGCCTTTACAGAGATGGAGGAAATGCAAGCCCTATTTGTGGAGCAACCTCACTTTACCATCCTAGCGACGCGTGAGATATCAGCTGTTTGCAAGCGTCTGGAGATGGGGGCGGACCTCAATATCGAGGAATTTCTACTCCTCAAACGGGTCTTACTTGCTAGCAGAGAGTTGCAAAGTTTTTATGCCAATCTTGAAAATGTACGCTTGGAGCAGTTGGCGAGATGGTTTGAAAAACTGCATGATTTTCCACACTTGCAAGGGAGTCTCCAAGCCCTAAATGACGCAGGATTTATCGAGAATTTCGCCAGCGAAGAACTAGCACGCATTCGTCGAAAAATTCATGATAGCGAGAGTCAGGTCCGAGATGTCTTGCAAGACTTGCTCAAGCAAAAAGCGCAGATGTTGACCGAAGGGATAATTGCTAGCAGAAATGGTCGTCAAGTCTTACCAGTCAAGAACACCTATCGCAATAAGATTGCAGGTGTTGTTCATGACATCTCTGCTAGTGGAAACACAGTCTATATCGAGCCACGTGAGGTCGTGAAACTGAGCGAAGAAATCGCTAGTCTGCGAGCAGATGAGCGTTATGAGATGATTCGCATCTTGCAAGAACTATCGGAACGGGTTCGTCCTCATGCTGCTGAGATTGCTAATGACGCTTGGATTATCGGCCATCTGGATCTGATTCGTGCCAAGGTGCGTTTCATCCAAGAAAGACAAGCAGTTGTTCCTCAACTTTCAGAGAATCAAGAGATTCAACTCCTTCATGTTCGCCATCCTTTGGTCAAAAATGCTGTCGCAAACGATGTACACTTTGGTAAGGAATTAACGGCCATTGTCATTACAGGTCCCAATACTGGTGGGAAGACCATCATGCTCAAAACTCTGGGCTTGACTCAACTCATGGCCCAGTCAGGCTTGCCCATTTTAGCTGATAAGGGGAGCCGTGTCGGTATTTTCGAAGAAATCTTCGCAGATATTGGAGATGAGCAGTCTATCGAGCAAAGCTTGTCTACCTTCTCCAGTCACATGACCAATATCGTAGATATTCTTGGCAAGGTCAACCAACATTCACTCTTACTCTTGGATGAGTTGGGGGCTGGTACAGATCCTCAAGAGGGAGCCGCCCTTGCTATGGCTATTCTGGAGGATCTTCGTCTACGTCAGGTTAAGACCATGGCGACGACCCACTATCCAGAACTCAAGGCCTACGGTATTGAGACAGCCTTTGTGCAAAATGCCAGCATGGAGTTTGATACAGCCAGTCTGCGTCCGACCTATCGCTTTATGCAGGGCGTTCCTGGTCGAAGCAATGCCTTTGAAATTGCCAAACGCCTAGGACTGTCAGATGTCATCGTCGGGGATGCCAGTCAGCAGGTCAACCAAGATAATGACGTCAACCGCATCATTGAGCAATTGGAAGAGCAGACATTGGAAAGCCGCAAACGCTTGGACAATATCCGAGAGGTGGAGCAAGAAAACCTCAAGATGAACCGAGCACTCAAAAAACTTTACAACGAGCTCAATCGTGAAAAGGAAACTGAGCTTAACAAGGCGCGTGAACAAGCTGCAGAGATTGTGGAACTAGCGCTAAGTGAGAGTGACCAAATCCTGAAAAACCTCCACAGTAAGTCTCAACTCAAACCCCACGAAATCATTGAAGCCAAGGCTGAGCTGAAAAAACTAGCCCCTGAAAAAGTCGACTTGTCTAAAAACAAGGTCCTTCAAAAAGCCAAGAAAAAACGAGCTCCGAAGGTGGGAGATGATATCGTGGTTCTCAGTTATGGTCAAAGAGGAACCTTGACCGATCAGCTTAAGGACGGCCGCTGGGAAGCCCAAGTTGGCTTGATCAAGATGACCTTGGAAGAGAAAGAATTTGACCTTGTTCAGGCCCAACAAGAAGCCCCAGTCAAGAAAAAACAAGTCAATGTCGTCAAACGTGCTTCTGGTCATGGTCCGCAAGCGAGACTGGATCTCCGAGGCAAACGGTACGAAGAGGCCATGAATGAGCTAGATGCCTTTATCGACCAAGCTCTGCTCAATAACATGGCGCAAGTCGACATCATCCATGGTATCGGAACGGGAGTCATCCGTGAGGGTGTCACCAAATACCTACAAAGAAACAAGCATGTTAAAACTTTCGGCTATGCTCCACAAAATGCTGGCGGTAGTGGCGCAACCATTGTGACCTTTAAAGGTTAAAAAAGAGTACTTCTCTTTTTTTGAAAAAGAAGTGAAAATCCATCTTTTTTCAAATAATATATTGACAAAAACTAACTTTTCTTGTAAAATAATAAAAAATTAAATACCAACACCGAATGAAGTTTAATAGAAGTGGAGAAAGGTTTGTTTTCCATGACTGTAAATGGACGGAACTCTGGAGAGACCGTAAAGGCACCGAAGGGGCAAGGCAGGAAACTGCTCAAACTCTCAGGTAAAAGGACAGAGCTAGGATAGACCGCTTTTTGGCATTTATCTAAGCATTCCAGAGTACATGTATCTTGCATGTGCTCTTTCTTTTGGGGTTGAAAGATAGGAGTAGGACATGTTAGAATTGCTAAAAGCGCTTGATGCTTTCGTTTGGGGACCTCCCCTCTTAATCTTATTGGTCGGAACGGGAATTTATCTGACCATCCGACTAGGGCTTTTGCAGGTGGCTCGTCTCCCTAAGGCCTTTCAGTTGATTTTTACCAAGGACAAGGGACATGGCGATGTGTCGAGCTTTGCAGCTCTTTGTACAGCTCTAGCTGCCACCGTTGGTACGGGAAATATCATCGGAGTTGCGACAGCCATTAAGGTTGGGGGACCAGGTGCCCTCTTTTGGATGTGGATGGCGGCCTTCTTTGGGATGGCGACCAAGTATGCCGAAGGCTTACTGGCCATCAAATACCGTACTAAGGATGCAAATGGAGCTGTAGCTGGAGGCCCCATGCACTACATCCTTTTGGGGATGGGAGAAAAGTGGCGTCCACTTGCTATCTTCTTTGCCCTAGCGGGTGTATTGGTGGCCCTTCTAGGGATTGGTACCTTTACCCAAGTCAATTCGATTACAGAATCCATTCAAAATACAGCCCAAGTTAATCCAGCTATCACAGCTCTGATTTTATCCATTTTTGTAGGGATTGCTGTCTTTGGTGGCCTCAAATCCATATCAAAAGTTTCGACAGCAGTTGTTCCTTTTATGGCTATTGTCTATATTTTAGGGACTCTTACAGTTATTCTCTTTAATATCGAGAAAATTCCAGCCACACTTGCACTCATCTTTACTTCAGCCTTTAGTCCAGTAGCTGCGGTAGGTGGTTTTGCAGGTGCCAGTATTCGGATGGCTATCCAAAATGGTGTGGCGCGAGGAGTCTTTTCTAATGAATCTGGTCTTGGTTCAGCTCCCATTGCAGCTGCTGCGGCTAAGACAAATGAACCAGTAGAGCAAGGCTTGATTTCCATGACAGGAACCTTTATTGATACGTTGATTATCTGTACTCTTACAGGTCTGACAATCTTAGTAACTGGTGTTTGGAGCGGAGATTTGAATGGAGTGGCCTTGACCCAGTCAGCCTTTTCAACAGTTTTTTCACACTTTGGACCTGCCCTCTTGACCATCTTCCTTGTACTCTTTGCCTTTACGACGATTCTCGGATGGAACTACTACGGAGAGCGCTGTTTTGAGTTTCTCTTTGGTGTTCGTTTTATCTGGCTCTATCGTGTAGTCTTTGTAGTCATGGTCTTGTTGGGAGGATTTATCGAGTTGGATATGGTTTGGATTATCGCAGACATCGTCAACGCCTTGATGGCTTTACCAAACTTGATTGCCCTCTTGGTCTTGTCGCCAGTCGTTATTTCCGAAACCAGAAAGTATTTTAAACACTAACCCAATCACACTTTTAGTGTGATTTTTTTCATTTCATAGACATTTCCTATCAAGGCGATTGAAAATATATATTATCCAAGGGGGAAATTCTATGATAGACTAAATAACAATAAAATGAAAAGAGGTTTCTTATGACAACATTTACCATCCACACAGTAGAATCAGCACCAGCAGAAGTGAAAGAAGTTCTTGAAACAGTACAAAAAGATAACAATGGCTATATTCCCAACCTAATCGGTCTCTTGGCCAACGCTCCTACCGCGCTTGAAGCCTACCGAACTGTCGGAGCCATCAACCGTCGCAATAGCCTGACACCAGTGGAACGCGAAGTAGTGCAAATCACAGCTGCCGTAACCAATGGTTGTGCTTTCTGCGTCGCAGGTCATACTGCTTTTTCAATCAAACAAATCCAGATGAATGATGATCTTCTCCAAGCCCTTCGCAACCGCACTCCGATTGAAACAGATCCTAAATTGGACACCCTAGCTAAGTTTACCTTGGCGGTCATCAATACCAAAGGGCGTGTAGGAGATGAAGCCCTTAGTGAATTTTTAGAAGCTGGCTACACGCAACAAAATGCCTTGGATGTGGTTCTCGGTGTTAGTCTTGCTAGCCTTTGCAACTATGCCAACAATCTAGCCAATACGCCTATTAACCCAGAATTACAACCTTATGCCTAGTTCGAATCAGAAAGAAAAAATGAAGACTGGATTGCTCAGTCTTCATTTTTCTATGCTATTTTAAGCGCTTTTATGCTATACTAATAATAACATGATTATTGGAGGCTCGGATGAAAAAGCTCCCCTTAGTATTCTCTGGCTGTTTATTAGGTTTAGCAGGTGCAGGAAATCTGATTGCAGATACTTTGCCTGTTCTGTCGCATTTATTGAGTCTGACTGGTTTAGTTTTGTGGATTTTCTTTCTGATTCTTCATCTTTTTAATTGGGAAGAAACCAAGAAAGAATTGACCAAGCCCCCTCTTTTATCTGGGATGGCCACCTTTCCCATGGCTGGGATGATTTTAGCGACCTATGTCTTTCGCGTATTCCCTGCTCTTCCTTTGGTAGCACAAGGAATCTGGTGGTTTTCATTTCTCTTGGATTTGGCGTTGATTGCTACTTTCACCATCAAATTTGCCTGTCCGGGTCGGAGGGTCAATGCGACTCCTAGCTGGACGGTGCTCTATGTGGGGATAGCAGTAGCTGCCTTGACCTATCCTCTGGTAGGCATTATCGAGATTGCCTATGCGACCTTGAGTTTTGGTTTTGTCTTGACCTTCTATCTCTATCCCCTTATTTATAGGGATTTAAAGAAAGATCCACTCCCAGTGGCCTTGCTTGGACAGGAAGGAATCTACTGTGCTCCCTTTTCTCTACTCTTGGCTTCCCTAGTTCGAGTTGGAGGAGCAAGCCTACCGACTTGGCTCTTGATCGTCATGATTTTGGCATCTCAGTCCTTCTTTTTCTTTGTTTTAACTCGCCTGCCCAATATTTTAAAACAAGGATTTCAACCAGCCTTCTCAGCCCTAACCTTCCCAACCATTATCACAGCTACTTCGCTCAAGATGGCTCAGGGAATTTTGAAACTTCCATTTCTGGATTATCTGGTATTGGCTGAAACCGTTATTTGCCTCACTATTTTATTCTTTGTCTTGGGTGCTTATCTGATTTGGTTACGAAAAAAGGTCTAGCTAGAAATAGCTAGGCCTTATTTTTTTATGGTTTGATAACTTCAGATCCACCCATATATGGACGAAGTGCTTCTGGAATAGTTACAGAACCATCTTCATTTTGGTAGTTTTCAAGAATGGCAGCCACTGTACGTCCAACTGCAAGTCCAGAACCATTCAAGGTGTGAAGGAGTTTCACCTTGCCATCTGCTTCATCACGGTAACGGATTTGAGCACGACGGGCTTGGAAATCTTCTGTATTTGAACAGCTTGAGATTTCACGATAGGTATTTTGGGCTGGAATCCAAACTTCCAAGTCGTAAGTCTTGGCAGCTGAGAAGCCCATGTCCCCAGTAGAGAGGGCCACCACACGGTATGGAAGGTTGAGTTTTTGAAGAATATTTTCAGCGTTGGCTGTCATTTTTTCCAATTCTTCGTATGATTCTTCTGGTTTGGCAAATTTGACCATTTCAACCTTGTGGAATTGGTGTAGACGAATCAAACCACGTGTATCACGACCAGCTGAACCAGCCTCAGAACGGAATGAAGGGCTCATAGCGGTAAAGTAGATTGGTAGGTCTTTACCGTCAAGGATTTCATCACGGTAGTAATTTGTCAAAGGCACTTCGGCTGTAGGAATGAGGACATAATTAGTGTCTTTCAATTCAAAAGTATCTTCCTTGAATTTTGGATATTGACCAGTACCAAACATAGAGTCATGGTTAACAATGTAAGGTGTGATAACTTCCGTATAGCCTTCTTTACCATGCTCATCCAACATGAAATTGTAGATAGCACGTTCCAAACGAGCCCCAAGTCCTTTATAGAAGAGGAAACGAGCTCCTGTTACCTTACCGCCACGTTCCCAGTCAAGGATACCAAGGTCTTCACCAAGATCCCAGTGAGCTTTTGGCTCGAAGTCAAACTCACGTGGAGTCCCCCAACGACGGACTTCCACATTGTCATCTTCATCAGCTCCAACAGGAACGCTGTCGGCAGGGATGTTTGGAAGAGTAGTGGTAAATTCTGTTAATTTAGCATCGATGTCCGCCAATTCAGCATCCAAGGCTTTGACTTCAGCAGATAGGGTTTGCATCGCAGCAATCTTGTCATCGGCATTTTCCTTGTTGCGCTTAGCTTGGGCAATCTCAGCTGAAACTGTGTTACGTTCTGCTTTTAAAGTTTCAACCTTGACCAAGATGTCACGACGTTTAGCATCGATTTCTTTCATCTCATTTAAGATAGCAGCATCTACACCACGTGTAGCTAATTTTTCAGCGACAGCATCAAAATCTGTACGAATACGTTTAATATCTAACATAAGAACTCCTTTATGAAAAAAAGCACACCTGACAAAGTGTTGGAGTGGCAGGGCCACGGTTCCATCCAACTTCACAGGTGTGCACTTGATTCTGTATTTAATTGTGAACAACGGTAGAATTTCACCTATCCCTCCTATCTGCTCGCAACACCCGCAGACTTTCTGAAAGAAGAGGATAACCTACTTATCCGTTGCTATGATTATACTAAAGTTTCTACTTTTTTGCAAATAGATTTTTAAGTTTTTGTCCAATGGTCTGTAGTAGAGTCGGAAGTTTCACGACCTTGTCGTTTCCTAATTTTTCCCGAGCGATTTTGAGGATAGCTCCAGAGTCTTTTGAAGCAAAGAGAAATTTTCCTTGATCAGTGAAGACTTCAAAGTGGCGGCTGATCTTGCGACCACTTACGTTGGCTCCGATTTGCTGAATGCTGGACCAGGGGATTTGGATATATTGTTCGACATTGACATCAGGATAAAACTCTAAGGCTTGATCCCCGACTAAAAATTTTCCAACTTTTCCAGAGATAGAGAGGTAAGATGTCCCAGTGGTTTGGAGGTCAATGACTTGATTGAGTGATTGGGCCATGATTAGTCTTCCTTACTTTCATCGAAAAAGGCATGATAGAGAGCCTTGATAGCGGCCTTCTCTTGCTCTTTATTGACAACAAACATGATGGAAACTTCACTTGAACCTTGGGACATCATCTGGATGTTGATTTTATTCTCAGACAAAGCCCGTGTTGCAGTAGCAGTTACCCCGATATGGCTCTTCATCTTTTCTCCGACAATCATAATGATGGAAAGGTCATGTTCGATTTCAGCATGGTCCACTTCAGCCTTTTGAACGAGTTGACGTAGAATTTCTTCTTCTTTGATAGGAGTTAATTCACGAGAGCGGAGGATGATTGAAAGATCGTCAATACCTGTAGGCATGTGTTCCCAACCGATATTGAGGTCCTCAAGGATTTGAAGAACCTTGCGACCAAACCCGACTTCGCGGTTCATGAGGTATTTTGACATGTTGATGCTGACGAATCCTGAGTCACCCGCAATTCCTACTACAGGGAATTTATCACTACTATGTTCTAAAACAATGCGTGTTCCTGGGTGGTCAGGGTTGTTGGTATTCTTGATGACAAGAGGAATTTTTCCGCGGTAAGCGGGTAGAAGAGCTTCGTCATGAAGAACTGAAAATCCAGCGTAAGCCAACTCACGCATTTCACGGTAGGTTAATTCAGGAATGGAGTGTGGTTGGTGGATAATACCAGGATGGGCAGCAAAGATACCATCTACGTCTGTAAAGTTCTCATAGAGATCAGCCTTAACACCTGCTGCAATGATAGAACCTGTGATATCTGAACCTCCACGTGAAAAAGTACAGATTTGATTTTCCTTAGTCACACCAAAGAAACCAGGGATGACAAGGACTTCGGTGCTATCAGCCAAGCCTTCAATCTTGTCATAACTAGATGGAATGATACGTGCGTTTCCAGGTTCACTTGTGACAACAATTCCAGCTTCTCTTGGGTGAACATAGCGTGCATCGATACCGTTTTGGTTAAAGTAGGCTGCAATCAATTTGGCATTGTTATTTTCTCCAGCCGCTAGGAAGGTATCATAGAGAAATTCATTGTCCTCTATAGGAAGAGTTGCCAAGGCCCGAATACTTTTAGAGATTTTTTCTAAAACAGCAGGTTTTAACCCTAGTTCACTAACCATAGCGGCATAACGGTCAATGATCCAGCTTTGGCTAGCACTGATGTCATTTCCAGCCACGTAGTCGCGATAGTATTTAATCAAGGCATCAGTTACCTTGGTATCTTCAGCATTGCGTTTTCCGGGTGCAGAAACGACTACAAAACGGCGTTCTTTATCACTTTTAACGATATTTAAGACTTTTTCTAACTGACCAGCAGAGGCAAGCGAGCTTCCGCCAAATTTTACAACCTTCATAAGGACTCCTCAAGTAAGTATTTTATACGATTATAGCAGAAAGAGGGGCATTTTTCAATGACGAAAATAACTTCCTATTATAATAGAAGAAAACACTAACTTATTCTGAAAAGCGATAACGATTTAAAAGTAAGAGTGTCAAATTTTACTCACACTCATAAATGATGGGTAAATAATCAGCTGAGACACTTTCCTTTAGTTTTTTCCTTGCCTCTTTATCCAAAAAAAGGTATACTTTGATGATAAAACAATTTTATTACCTTACAAAAGAAAAGGAGAAGCTATGAATCATATCTTATATCAGATCGTAGATGATCTGGCTATCATTACTTTGAATCGTCCCGAAGTGGCAAATGGTTTCCATATCCCAATGTGTGAGGAGATTTTAGAAGCTTTGACTCTAGCAGAGCAGGATCAAGCTGTGCAGTTCATCTTGATTAATGCTAATGGGAAGGTTTTTTCAGTTGGGGGAGACTTGGTTGAGATGAAACGAGCAGTAGACGAAGATGATATCCCTTCTTTGAATAAGATTGCAGAATTAGTCAATACAATTTCTTTTAAAATCAAGCAAATTCCAAAACCTGTTTTGATGGAGGTAGATGGAGCGGTTGCTGGTGCTGCAGCAAATATGGCAGTAGCAGTTGATTTCTGTTTAGCGACTGACAAGGCAAAATTCATTCAAGCCTTTGTCGGAGTTGGATTGGCGCCAGACGCTGGTGGGATTCATCTCTTGAGTCGTAGTATCGGGGTAACACGGGCTGCACAACTTGCCATGACAGGTGAAGCTTTGACTGCTGAAAAAGCGCTAGAATGGGGCGTGGTATACCGTGTTTGTGAAGTTGACAAATTAGAAAAAACAAGAGAACAGGTTCTGAAAAAATTAAGAAGAGGTTCAGCAAACTCATACGCAGCGATTAAAAAGCTAGTTTGGGAAAGTCAATTTAAGGATTGGCAGAATTATGCTGAATTAGAATTGGAATTACAAGAATCGTTATCTTTAACTGAAGACTTTAAAGAAGGGGTTCGAGCACATTCTGAAAGAAGAAGACCAAAATTTACAGGAATGTAAAAAAATACTTGCACAATTTTTTGAAGTTTGATATACTTCTTTTATCAAATGCTTTGATTGTGAAAGTTTTTTAGAGGGAGGGAAACGATTTGGACTACCAACAAGTAAATGATTATCTAACATCTATTTTTAATAACGTCCTTGTGATCGAGGAGGTTAGCTTACGAGGTAGTCGATTCAAAGACATCTCCATCAAAGAAATGCACACGATTGATGTGATTGGGAAGTTCCCGGAGGCAACGCCAAGTAAGGTTTCAAAAGAACTGATGGTAACTCTTGGGACAGTGACGACGAGCTTGAATAACCTGGAAAGAAAAGGTTATATTGAGCGTATTCGTTCTGATCAGGATAGACGTGTAGTGTATCTGCATTTGACCAAGAAAGGTCGGTTAGTCCATCGTCTTCATAGACGTTTTCACAAGGCAATGGTCGAAAAAATCATCGATGGCATGAGTCCTGAGGAAATAGAAGTTATGGGTAGAGGATTAATCAATCTTTATCAATTCTTGGAGGATTTGAAATAATGGCTTTTGCAAAAATAAGCCAGGTTGCTCATTATGTTCCAGAGCAAGTGGTCACTAATCATGACTTAGCCCAAATCATGGACACAAGCGATGAGTGGATTTCAAGTCGGACAGGAATTAAACAGAGACATATCTCAAAAACAGAGTCTACAAGTGATTTGGCGACAGAAGTAGCTAAGAGCTTGTTGGCTAAAGGGAGCTTAACAGCGGATCAGATTGATTTTATCATTGTAGCGACGATTACTCCAGACTCGATGATGCCTTCCACGGCAGCTCGAGTTCAGGCAAATATCGGAGCGCATAGAGCTTTCGCCTTTGATCTGACAGCAGCTTGTAGTGGCTTTGTATTCGCTCTCTCAACTGCAGAAAAGTTTTTAAGTTCTGGACAGTTCAAAAAAGGGATTGTTATCGGGGCTGAGACCTTATCCAAGGCAGTTGATTGGTCAGATCGTTCGACAGCTGTTCTCTTTGGGGATGGTGCTGGTGGGGTTCTCTTGGAAGCGAGCGAAACACGTCACTTCCTTGTGGAAAGTCTCTATACGGATGGCTCTCGGAGCGAGTGTTTGACCTATGGTCAAACGGCTTTGGCTTCTCCTTTCTCGTATCAAGAAGCAGTTCCTGCTTTTTTGAAAATGGATGGACGAGCAGTTTTTGATTTTGCAAATCGTGATGTTGCTAGATCGATCAAAGAAACCATTGAAAATGGTCCAATCGCAGCATCGGAATTGGATTATCTCCTGCTTCATCAGGCAAATATCCGCATTTTGGATAAGATGGCAAAGAAAATAGGCGTAGACCGAGACAAGCTTCCTGCCAATATGACGGAGTATGGGAATACCAGTGCAGCAAGTATCCCGATTTTGCTCTCAGAGTGTGTGGAGAATGGTATGATTCGTTTAGATGGTAGCCAGACGATTCTCCTATCAGGCTTCGGTGGAGGTTTGACATGGGGCACACTCATTCTTACAATCTAGGTAATCATGTGGTAAACACATAGTTATAAATTTTTTATATTTTAAAGGAGTCCTATCATGGCAGTATTTGAAAAAGTACAAGAAATTATCGTTGAAGAACTTGGGAAAGAAGCATCAGAAGTAACACTTGAATCTACTTTTGATGATTTGGATGCAGATTCATTGGACTTATTCCAAGTAATCTCTGAAATCGAAGATGCTTTCGATATCCAAATCGAAGCAGAAGATAACTTGAAAACAGTTGGTGACTTGGTTGCCTACGTTGAAGAGCAAACAAAATAATTAACATATTACTAGAAGGAGTAGGGGAAACCCACTCCCTCTTGTTTAGGTAATAGTTTGAAACTCAAACGATAAATTCATCGAACTATTACGTAAGCAAGGAATGATGGAGGCACTATGAAAACACGTATTACAGAATTATTGAACATTGATTATCCTATTTTTCAAGGAGGAATGGCCTGGGTTGCAGACGGTGACTTGGCTGGTGCAGTATCAAAAGCTGGTGGTCTAGGAATTATCGGTGGTGGGAATGCACCTAAAGAGGTCGTAAAGGCTAATATCGATAAAATCAAATCACTTACGGACAAACCTTTTGGTGTCAACATCATGCTCTTGTCACCTTTTGTAGAAGACATCGTTGATCTCGTGATTGAAGAAGGGGTCAAGGTGGTTACAACTGGTGCAGGAAATCCAAGTAAATACATGACTCGTTTCCATGATGCAGGAATTACAGTTATTCCTGTTGTTCCAAGTGTTGCTTTGGCAAAACGCATGGAAAAAATTGGTGCAGATGCGGTTATTGCAGAGGGAATGGAAGCCGGTGGACATATTGGTAAATTAACAACGATGACCTTGGTTCGCCAAGTTGCTGCAGCTGTTTCAATTCCGGTTATCGCAGCTGGAGGAATTGCGGACGGTGAAGGTGTCGCTGCAGGCTTTATGCTTGGTGCAGAGGCTGTTCAAGTTGGTACGCGTTTCGTAGTAGCCAAGGAATCTAACGCCCATCCAAAATACAAGGAAAAAATCTTAAAAGCGCGTGATATCGATACGACTATTTCAGCTCAACATTTTGGACATGCTGTTCGCGCCATTAAAAATCAGTTGACACGTGACTTTGAACAGGCTGAAAAGGATGCCTTTAAACAAGAAGATCCAGATTTAGAAATCTTTGAGCAAATGGGAGCTGGTGCTCTTGCTAAAGCCGTTGTTCATGGAGATGTAGAAGGTGGATCCGTCATGGCAGGTCAGATCGCTGGTTTGGTTTCTAAAGAGGAAACTGTCGAAGAAATCCTAAAAGATCTATACTATGGCGCTGCCAAAAAAATTCAAGAAGAAGCCTCTCGTTGGGCAGGAGTTGTAAGAAATGACTAAAACAGCCTTTCTATTTGCCGGTCAAGGTGCTCAATATCTTGGGATGGGACGAGACCTCTATGAACACTATCCTATTGTCAAGGAAACCATTGATCAAGCTAGTCAAGTACTGGGTTATGACCTTCGTGACTTGATTGATAAGGAAGAAACAAAGTTAAACCAGACTCGTTATACACAGCCAGCTATTTTGGCGACCTCGGTTTCTATTTACCGACTATTGAAAGAAAAGGGTTATCAGCCGGATATGGTAGCAGGATTGTCTCTTGGTGAATATTCTGCTCTTGTAGCAAGCGGTGCCTTGGACTTTGAAGAGGCAGTTGCCTTGGTTGCTAAGCGCGGGGCTTATATGGAAGAGGCGGCGCCTGCTGGTTCAGGCAAGATGGTAGCCGTCCTCAATACTCCAGTAGATGTGATAGAGGAAGCTTGCAAAACTGCTTCTGAAGTCGGTATAGTCACTCCAGCTAACTACAATACTCCAAGCCAAATCGTCATTGGTGGTGAAGTGGCTGCAGTTGACCGTGCGGTCCAACTCTTGCAGGAAGCAGGAGCCAAACGATTGATTCCTTTAAATGTATCTGGTCCTTTCCATACAGCTCTTCTTGAGCCAGCCAGTCAGCAACTAGCTGGAGCTCTTGAAGGAGTGAGTTTCTCTGACTTTACTTGCCCACTAGTCGGCAATACGGAAGCTGCTGTTATGGAAAAAGGTCGAATCCAAGAGCTTTTGACGCGTCAGGTCAAAGAACCTGTTCGTTTTTATGAAAGTATTGCTGTGATGCAGGATGCTGGGGTAACCAACTTTATTGAAATTGGTCCTGGTAAGGTCCTATCAGGCTTTGTCAAAAAAATCGATAAAACAGCTCAGCTAGCTAACGTTGAAGACCAAGCAAGCTTGGATGCTTTGTTAGGAAACTAATGATCCCTTCTCCCACAAAATACAACAGGAAATAGGAGAAATAGAATGCAACTTACAAACAAAAATGTCTTTGTAACAGGTTCAAGTCGTGGTATCGGACTTGCCATTGCTCACAAATTTGCCCAACTAGGCGCTAATGTAGTCTTGAATAGTCGAGGAGCAATCTCAGAAGAATTGCTAGCTGAGTTTTCAAACTATGGTGTCAAAGTAGTACCGATTTCAGGTGATGTTTCAGACTTTGCAGATGCCAAGCGTATGATAGATCAAGCGATTGCAGAACTCGGTTCTGTCGATGTCTTGGTCAACAATGCTGGGATCACTCAAGATACGCTTATGCTCAAGATGACTGAAGAAGACTTTGAAAAAGTGATTAAGATCAACTTGACAGGTGCCTTCAACATGACGCAAGCAGTTTTGAAACAGATGATCAAGGCACGTGAAGGTGCGATTATCAATATGTCTAGTGTGGTCGGTTTGATGGGAAATATCGGACAAGCCAACTATGCAGCTTCTAAAGCAGGTTTGATTGGTTTTACCAAGTCAGTTGCGCGTGAAGTTGCCAATCGCAACGTACGCGTAAATGCTCTTGCACCAGGAATGATCGAATCAGATATGACGGCTGTTTTATCTGATAAGGTCAAGGAAGCGACATTGGCTCAAATCCCAATGAAACATTTTGGTCAAGCAGAACATATCGCAGATGCTACAGTGTTCCTGGCTGGACAGGATTATTTGACTGGACAAGTTCTCGCTGTTGATGGCGGACTTAGCATGTAAAAAATAAGGAAAGATATAGGTAAGACAGATGAAACTAAATCGAGTTGTAGTAACAGGTTACGGATTGACCTCTCCTATCGGAAATACTCCAGAAGAATTTTGGAACAGTTTGCAAACTGGGAAAATTGGAATTGGAGAAATCACTAAGTTTGACCACAGCGAATTTGCTGTGCACAATGCAGCAGAAGTCCAAGATTTCCCATTTGATAAATACTTTGTCAAAAAAGATACCAACCGTTTTGACAACTATTCTTTGTATGCCTTGTATGCGGCTCAAGAAGCGGTGACAAATGCAAATCTTGATGTAGAAGCAATCGATAAAGATCGCTTTGGTGTCATCGTTGCTTCTGGTATTGGGGGAATTAAAGAAATCGAAGATCAGGTTATCCGTCTTCATGAAAAAGGTCCAAAACGCGTTAAACCAATGACACTTCCAAAAGCCTTGCCAAATATGGCTTCAGGAAATGTTGCTATGCGTTTCGGAGCAAACGGTATCTGTAAATCAATCAATACAGCCTGCGCCTCATCAAATGATGCCATCGGAGATGCCTTCCGTTCTATCAAGTTTGGTTTCCAAGATGTCATGTTAGTTGGTGGCTCAGAATCATCTATCACTCCTTTTGCTATAGCCGGTTTCCAAGCTTTGACCGCCCTATCAACTACAGAAGATCCAACTCGTGCTTCTATCCCATTTGACAAAGATCGTAACGGATTTGTGATGGGAGAAGGTTCAGGAATGTTGGTTCTTGAAAGCCTTGAACATGCTGAAAAACGTGGGGCGACCATCTTGGCTGAAGTAGTTGGCTATGGTAATACCTGTGATGCTTACCATATGACTTCACCTCATCCAGAAGGTCAAGGTGCGATTAAGGCTATGAAGTTGGCTTTGGAAGAAGCAGAAATTTCTCCAGAGCAAGTAGCTTACGTCAATGCCCACGGAACTTCAACTCCTGCAAATGAAAAAGGAGAAAGTGGTGCGATCGTAGCTGTTCTTGGTAAAGAAGTACCTGTATCTTCAACCAAGTCCTTTACAGGACACTTGCTTGGTGCTGCAGGAGCGGTAGAAGCAATTGCTACCATCGAAGCCATGCGTCATAACTATGTACCAATGACAGCTGGAACAAGTGAGTTATCAGACTATATCGAAGCGAATGTCGTTTATGGACAAGGCTTGGAGCAAGAAATCCCTTATGCTATTTCAAACACTTTTGGTTTTGGTGGACACAATGCAGTTCTTGCTTTCAAACGTTGGGAGAATAAATAATTATGAATTTAAATGAAATCAAGGACTTGATGGCTCAATTTGACCAATCAAGTTTGAGAGAATTTTCTTATAAAAATGGAACGGATGAATTGCAGTTTAGTAAGAATGAAGCAAGAATGGCTTCTGAAGCACCAGCTCAAGTTGCTCCAGTGCCAACTACAGTAGCTGCAAATCCAGTAGTTTCGGCCCCTTCAACTCCAGTAGAGAGTGCAGTGGAAAAAGCTCCAGCACCAGCTGAAACGACGGTTGCTCCAGAGGGTGATGTCGTTGAAAGTCCACTTGTAGGGGTGGCTTACTTGGCCGCTGGACCAGATAAACCTGCCTTTGTTACAGTTGGAGACAGTGTTAAAAAAGGTCAGACTTTGGTGATCATTGAAGCCATGAAGGTCATGAACGAGATTCCAGCGCCTAAGGATGGTGTGGTGACAGAAATTCTCGTTTCAAATGAAGAAATGGTTGAGTTCGGTAAAGGATTGGTACGCATCAAATGATCGATATTCAAGGAATCAAAGAAGCTCTACCCCATCGCTACCCCATGCTCCTAGTGGATCGTGTCTTGGAAGTGAGCGAAGATACCATTGTTGCCATTAAGAATGTGACCATCAACGAACCTTTCTTCAATGGGCATTTTCCACAATACCCAGTCATGCCAGGTGTTCTTATCATGGAAGCCTTGGCTCAGACTGCTGGTGTCTTGGAATTGTCCAAACCTGAAAACAAGGGAAAGTTAGTCTTTTACGCTGGCATGGACAAGGTCAAGTTTAAGAAGCAAGTTGTACCAGGTGATCAATTAGTCATGACGGCTACTTTTGTCAAACGTCGTGGTACGATTGCTGTGGTTGAAGCAAAGGCTGAAGTAGATGGTAAGCTTGCAGCGAGTGGTACTCTTACCTTTGCAATTGGAAACTAAGGAGGTTCTCCATGTTTCGTAAAATTTTGATTGCCAACCGTGGTGAGATTGCGGTTCGCATTATTCGAGCTGCGCGTGAATTGGGCATTGCGACCGTAGCAGTTTATTCAACTGCTGATAAGGAAGCTCTTCACACACTTCTAGCGGATGAAGCTATCTGTATCGGACCTGGTAAGGCGACAGAATCTTATCTCAATATCAATGCGATTTTATCTGCTGCAGTCTTAACAGAGGCAGAAGCCATCCATCCAGGTTTTGGATTTCTTAGCGAAAACTCCAAGTTTGCCACTATGTGTGACGAAGTGGGGATTAAGTTTATCGGCCCTTCTGGCGCTGTAATGGATACCATGGGTGATAAGATCAATGCGCGTGAACAAATGATCAAGGCTGGGGTTCCAGTTATCCCAGGATCTGATGGTGAAGTTCACACGGCTGAAGAGGCCCTTGCAGTTGCAGAAAAAATTGGCTATCCTGTCATGCTTAAGGCATCGGCAGGTGGTGGTGGAAAAGGGATTCGTAAGGTTGAAAAGGCAGAAGACTTGGTCGCAGCCTTTGAGACAGCATCCAGTGAAGCCAAGGCCAATTTTGGAAATGGCGCTATGTATCTTGAGCGTGTGATTTATCCAGCTCGCCATATCGAAGTTCAGATCCTTGCGGACCAAGAGGGTCATGTTGTCCATCTTGGTGAACGGGACTGTTCACTCCAACGGAATAACCAAAAGGTCTTAGAAGAAAGCCCATCCATTGCGATTGGCAAAACCCTTCGTCATGAAATTGGTGCTGCAGCCGTTCGTGCAGCAGAGTCTGTAGGCTATGAAAATGCAGGAACGATTGAATTTCTTCTCGATGAAGCGAGTGGCAATTTCTACTTCATGGAAATGAATACTCGTGTGCAAGTGGAACACCCAGTCACAGAGTTTGTTTCAGGTGTTGATATCGTGAAGGAACAGATTCGCATTGCTGCCGGGCAACCTTTACCTTTCAAACAAGAAGATATCGTCCTACGAGGTCATGCTATCGAGTGCCGGATCAATGCAGAAAATCCAGCATTTAACTTTGCTCCAAGCCCAGGGAAAATTACCAATCTCTATCTACCAAGTGGTGGAGTTGGCTTGCGCGTGGACTCAGCAGTTTATCCAGGTTATACCATTCCCCCTTACTATGATAGTATGATTGCTAAAATCATTGTTCATGGGGAGAATCGTTTTGATGCTCTTATGAAGATGCAACGGGCACTTTATGAACTTGATATTGAAGGAGTGCAAACCAATGCAGACTTCCAGTTGGATCTGATTTCAGACCGCCGAGTTATCGCTGGTGACTACGATACTTCCTTCTTGATGGAAACTTTCTTGCCAAAATACCAAGAAAAAGAATAGACTTTCAAACAGTATGAGAACTAAAAGGGGGAGTTATGGCTCTATTTAGTAAAAAGGATAAGTATATTCGGATCAATCCTAACCGTTCCGTAAGGCAGAAACCACAAGCCAAGCCTGAGGTTCCGGATGAACTCTTCTCCCAGTGTCCTGGTTGTAAACACACCATTTATCAAAAGGACCTTGGGAGCGAACGAATTTGTCCCCATTGTAGCTATACTTTCCGTATTTCAGCTCAGGAACGCTTGGATTTGACGATTGATTCTGACAGCTTTGTGGAGATGTTTACGGGTATTGAAACTCAAGATCCATTAAACTTTCCTGGCTACCAGAAAAAATTGGCTACTATGCGTGAAAAGACAGGTTTGGATGAAGCAGTACTGACTGGTACAGCTAGTATCAAGGGACAAAAAGTTGCCCTTGGGATCATGGATTCAAATTTTATCATGGCTTCTATGGGAACCGTTGTGGGTGAAAAAATCACGCGCTTGTTTGAGTATGCAACGGTAGAAAACTTGTCAGTCGTTCTCTTCACAGCTTCTGGTGGAGCCCGTATGCAAGAAGGAATCATGAGTTTGATGCAGATGGCTAAAATTTCTGCGGCAGTTCAACGTCATTCCAAGGCAGGACTTTTTTACCTAACTATCTTAACCGATCCGACAACAGGTGGGGTGACTGCTTCTTTTGCTATGGAAGGTGATATTATCCTAGCGGAGCCACAGAGTTTGGTTGGGTTTGCTGGACGTCGTGTTATCGAAAATACAGTTCGTGAGACCTTGCCGGATGACTTCCAAAAGGCAGAATTTCTACTTGAACATGGATTTGTTGATGCAATTGTTAAACGGAGAGAATTGCCTGAAACAATTGCTAAATTAGTAAGATTGCATGGAGGAAGTCGCGGATGAATATTGCAAAAATAGTCAGAGAGGCACGCGAGCAGAGTCGCTTGACCGCACTTGATTTTGCCAATGGAATCTTTGACGAGTTTATCGAATTGCATGGAGATCGCTCTTTCCGTGATGATGGTGCGATCATCGGTGGAATTGGTTGGTTAGGTGACCAAGCAGTAACTGTCGTTGGTATCCAAAAGGGAAAAAGTCTTCATGATAACCTCAAACGGAATTTTGGGCAACCTCATCCAGAAGGCTATCGTAAGGCCTTGCGCCTGATGAAACAGGCAGAAAAGTTTGGCCGACCAGTTGTGACTTTTATCAATACGGCGGGTGCTTACCCAGGTGTTGGAGCCGAGGAACGTGGACAAGGTGAAGCAATTGCCCGAAACCTGATGGAAATGAGTGACCTCAAGGTTCCAATCATCGCGATTATTATCGGTGAAGGTGGATCTGGTGGGGCTCTAGCTCTAGCCGTAGCTAATCGTGTCTGGATGTTAGAAAACTCAATCTACGCAGTACTTAGCCCGGAAGGATTTGCCTCTATCCTTTGGAAGGATGGAAGTCGTGCTATGGAAGCGGCGGAGTTGATGAAAATCACTTCACATGAACTCCTAGAAATGGGAATCGTAGACAAGGTAATCTCAGAAGCAGGGCTGTCAAGTAAAGAACTGCTAGGTTGCGTTAAAAATGAATTGCATGCAGAACTAAATAGGTTGCAAGAACTACCACTCGACCAACTTATCGAAGAACGTTACCAACGCTTTAGAAAATACTAAGAAAATTTAAAAGCTAGAACATTTTGTTCTAGCTATTTTGATAATAGAGCATGGATAAACATGAATACTCTAGATAAATAAGAAAAACAATAAATAGTATATCCTCTATATTGCCCTAATAGAGAGTTTACCATTAGGAGAGAAAGAATGAAAAAGACAATACATTTAGGAATCTGTATGGTTTTAATGTTCCTGTACATTTATTTAACGCCATTAGGAGCTATAACTCTAGCTAGGACCTTTGGTTTAGGAATGGACAGCTATATAATCTTCCTAGTTGGAGAAGTGTTACTTATTTTCTTTTTATTCGTTTTGTGGTTGAAAAAGAAGAAGATGCTCTTTATCTTCGAGAAAAAGGGTTGGCGCTGGTCTTATCTCGCTTTCTTGGTGGCTTGTTTCCTTATCTATTCTTTTTTAAATGGATTTAGAATGCAGAACATTCGATTGATTGACCATAGCTTTATTTTCCAAGACCTTCTTTCGGAACTTTACTTAAATGGACGAGAAACGACTCTATCAAGTCTTGTATTTTTAATCTTTAACATTTCGATTGTACCTGTTGTTGAGGAGACAATCTATAGGGGTTATTTTATGAATACCTTCTTTCCAAAGTCGGAGTTTTATTTGGATGTGATCTTGTCTTCTTTCATCTTTGGGCTCAGTCACTTGGTTCTATCCCATCGTGACCCCATCAGTCTCATCATTTATAGTATTCTTGGTCTTCTATTTGCAGTCGCTTATCGAGTTACGGGTAGTCTTCGATTTACCATTGTTTGTCATAGTTTCTATAATGCGATTCCTTATGCTCCGTCGCTCTTATTTTATATTTATTATTTGATTTTTAGATAGTAGGAGATAAAGAAAAAAGTGTTTGATAATTGTCAAACACTTTTTCTAATTTGATGGGAAGATAGAGAAATCTCTTTTATCAATTTCTTATTTCTCAATTAGTAAAGCTACCGTTTAGGATGAAAATTTGACAGTTGAGGAGATAGGCTATAAAATAGACAAAAAAGATGTATACTGTAGATGTAAGCTTACAAAAATTTATTTTAAGGAGGTACTTGCAATGACAGGTACAGAAACATTTACAGCTCTTTCAACTGAAGACTTAGAACAAGCCTCAGGTGGTGGCATGATTTGGTTGGTTGATGATATAAATTGGAGTTGGCCTTATGCTTATAGCATTGCAACTGATTCGAGTACAATACGTAATAGAATGACTGGTTATGGTTACGGAATTATACCTTAATAGTCTAATAATTTAAAGGGGTAAGTATGAAAAAACTAGGGCATTTGGGAGTCTATACATCACTGGTATTTCTATCGATTTATCTACCAGAGTTAGGGATTTTGCATCTAACTAAGTTTTTAGGATGGGGGATAGATGGCTATTCTATCTTTTTAACAGTTGAAGTAATAGCTCTTTTGCTATTATTTATCTACTGGCTCAAAAAGAAAGAGATGCTCTATATTTTTGAAAAAAAGGGTTCAAAGAAGTCAAGATTCTTTTACCTTGTAGTTGGTCTAGTGGCTACTTATTTTGATCGTCAATTGGTGGATGCTTTTCAGTTACAGTTTCATCACCTAATTGATAACAAGTATATCTTTCAAGATCTTCTTTCGATTCTATACTCCAATGGGCAACCAACTTTTCTATCAACTGTTCTCAGTTTTAGTTTAACAGTAGTCGTCGCACCTATATTAGAGGAACTGATTCATAGAGGGTATTTTATGAATACCTTTTTCCCCCAGTCCAAGTACTATCTGGATGTTATCCTATCTGCTCTCATCTTTGGACTTAGTCATTTGATCCTAACTCACCGAGATCCTATCAGTTTGATTATTTATAGTTTAGGTGGTTTCTTCTATGCCCTTGTCTACCGTTGGACAAAGAACCTAAAAATCACCATCCTGTGCCATAGTTTTTTCAACTTTCTCATTTATGCAAAACCCATCTGGATTTTTGTTTATAATTATGTCTATTATCATTTTTTTAGATAGTAGGAGTCAAAGAAAAAGTGTTTGATAATTGTCAAACACTTTTTCTTTTTACTGTTCTTCTGTTACAAACTGGCTGAGTAGTCCGTTGATAAAACGGGCAGATTTTTGATCTGAGAAGTCCTTTGCAAGCTCAATAGCTTCATTAACCGCCACCAACTGTGGGGTGTCAAATGAAGTGATTTCAAAGACTCCCAAGCGAAGGAGGTTTCTCTCCACGAGTGTTAAACGCTCGATGGTCCAACCTGCTTTTAAATGCTGTGTGATTTGCTTGTCTAGTTCTTCCTTTTTAGTCTGAACACCAGAAACTAGCTCTGTCAAAAAGGCTGGAAGTTGCACATCCGTATCTTCACGATCATGAGTATAGGCGAAACGACAAGCAGTTTCGACATCCGTACCGAATTCAAGACTCATGAGAGCTTGAAAAGCGCATTTACGGAGTTGGCGTCTAGATTCTAATAGTGGACTAGTCATTGAGGAAGTCCTCGTCAAATAGATCTTTCAATTCTGGTTTTGGTGTTTTATCTGCAACGATACCTGCAACGTGAATATTGATAGCAGCGAGTTCTACATCAGCCATATTGCGGACGGCATCTTTAACAGCTTTCTGGATAGCAACAGCTACCTTAGGAACTTTTACTCCGTACTCAAGGTAGAGATAGATATCTGCTGTGAGCTCTTCGTCCACGTTTTTAAGATAAACACCACGGCCAAGAGAAAGTTTTGAAAGGGTGTCAGATACTGATTTGTTTGAAAAAGAGTGTACACCCTCTACTTTTGCAGTAGCAATAGCAATGATTTTTTCAAGTACACGTGGGGCGATAACGATTTCGCCAAGTTGTTCTTCAATTCCCATAGAATGACCTCTTTCTAGAGATTAGGCACGAGAAACGTAAGTTCCTTCTGCAGTGTTGATAACGAGTTTTTGTCCTGCTTCGATGAAGTCTGGAACGTTTACGACAAGTCCAGTTTCCATCGTTGCTGGTTTACCAGAACCTGTAACAGTAGCACCTTTGATAGATGGTTGAGTTTCTGCAACTGTCAATTCGACAGTAGTAGGAACGGTAACACCAATCACTTCAGTTCCGTAGAATTGGATCTTCACTTCTGAGTTTTCAAGAATGTAAAGCAATTCGTTTTCAACGTTGACTACAGGGATTTCGTATTGGTCGTAAGTTTCTGTATTCATGAAGTAGGCTGTGTCATCCATTTTGTACAAGTATTGAGCTGGGATAGTCTCGATGATGGCTTGTTCAAATTTTTCCTCTGGACGGTAGCTTGTGTCAAATGTAGAACCAGTACGGACATCACGCAATTTCATACGCATGATTGTATTTCCTTTACCTGGTTTGTGGTGGCTAGCTTCCAAAACGCGGATCAATTTTCCGTCAGCTGTTTCAAAGGTCATACCAGCCTTTAATTTACTTGCTTCAATCATGTTTTTACCTCTTTAATAAATAATTTACTCTTTATTGTACCATAAAAGACAACATTACTCAAATGTCAGAAGGAGCTTAATTAGTTGACTGGTACGATATTTCCATCTTCGTCTTTAGTAACGAGGACGTATTTTCCATCGACTTCGATGTAAAAATTCTTGCTGGCAGTTTGTCCAGTGTTTTGAGCCGGTGCTTGATTTTGAACTTGTTGGCTTAGTTGACCACCCAGAGTTTGGCCAAGATTCATGCCCATAAACATGTTCATCCCATTGCCATTCCCTTCGTTGGCAGCTGCAGCAATGAGCGCTTCATTGCGAGCACGGCGTTCTTCGATTTCAATCGTGTTGTACTTCATTGCCACGAGCTCACTATCAAGCTTGCGAACGATATCAAGACTTTCTTGGTCGTAGCTGAGGTCTTCAAGCAAGATATTGGTGGCTTCAATCCCGTAGAGGCCTGTCCAAACCTTGTTGACCTCTTGTTTAGCGAGTTCGTTAAAGGTGTCTTGATTGGCATTGAGGCTATAGATATCAACCTTGTTTTCGTTGGTATATTTGGCAATGGCAATCGCGATTTTCGGTGCGATATTTTGACGGAGCGTTCCTTGAGCTACATCTTGGAGAGTAAATGGCTGTCCGTCAGTAATTTGACGGCTAACAGAACTCACGTAGAAGAGGACTGGATCTGCTATTTTTACATCAAACAAGCCATAAAAACGGATGTTGAGCAGTTGTTGGTAACGTTCGCTGAAATATTCGACCGCATTTTGTGTGCCGAACTTATTACCTGCAATAGGTTGCATGCGGATAAAGATAATTTCCTGTTGGGTGATGACTTGTCCACCAAAAGAGAAACGGTTTTTAAAGTTTTCCCAAGTGCCTTTTAAACCACCTTTTTCAAGGAGCCAGGCGTTATCACCAGCTTGCCATTCGTGGCTACCTGCTTCGAGGACTTCACCAAGGAAGGTACCGTTGTTTACCAAAACAGCGGTATAACCTTGAGGAACGATAACCACACTGCCATCTGACAAAAGTCCAGTATTTTGATTGCTGTGACGAGAACGTCCATCTGGGTCTTTTGTGAGTAATTGACCTTTGACGGCCAAGGCGTCGCCAGAGACATTATCTGGAAGGACAATGGCTTCCTTGAATTTACTATCATTAAAACTATTTAAGCCTGCTGATAAGGCTGCACGTATAAATCCCATAATTCCTCCTAATTATAAAGCTCGTCTTCATCCACAACATCATAGGTATCGAGTACCCATTGGTTTGGACTGCGAGAGAGATTGGCACCACAGTAGTCGCACTCACTAACTGCAGAGATTTTCAATGGGGCGCCACAGTTTGGACAGTGGTCGCTCACAACTTCGTCTGGAGTGACTGCTTGCGTTTGGCTACCGTGTTGACGGATAAAGTTCAATTGATACACGGTGAAGAGATCTTTTTTAGGGTCTCCTTCAAGGACACGGCGAGTCTCATCGTCAATGACATAGTCCCGCAAGGTAGATGACAGGATCACCACTAAGGTATCGTTTCCGTCAGGATTTTCAATGAATTCCTTGATGCGAACATTTTCGATACAAACTTTCTCTAAAACATTAGTTGTTTTAGCACGAATATGGTCTTCGAGTTGGGTGCTATGTTGAGAGTAGAGACTGGTACTTTCCAAAGCGCGGACAGAGTTCCAATTTTTTTCAGTCCAGGCAACCTGCAATTTAAGGTAGACTTCCTTAACCCAAGATGTGAAGGCTTCCGCGTCAAAGTTTGGATCCCCGTATGTCACACGACTAATGGCCAGTGTGTTGTGCTCAACTCGACGGTGGAGCGTTTGATAATCATTACTAGTATAGGTTGAACTCGAATCTCCAGATTTATTCTGCAAGGATTTGACGATAACAACTAGTATGATTCCTCCGACTAATATGAACATAAATCCTAGGTAGGGAGAGCTAGCAGAACTGTCAGAGGATGATCCATATCCAGAGCGGTAGTAGTGGTAGGATGATCCACCAGAACGACTTCCACCTCCACTTGAGCGGCTGCTATTTCTGGAGCTACTGCGGCTACTCCCTCCACTTCTGGAATGTCCGACACCCGCATCAACGATTTGAGGCACGGATAGAAAAACAAGTAATAAACAGGTCATTAAAAGAGCATAAAACTTTTTCATGTGTCTCCTAACTATATGATTGGAAAGGTAGAATTCTGAATTCGAATGATTATTAAACTATTTAATAACCTTTAAAAATCATCTAAGATATACTAGGCGTTATTTACTAGCATTTAGCTTCTTTATGGAATGGCGTTCGATGAGCCATCCCACAATCCATCCTATTGCTAGCAAGTAATTTTCAAAAGCACCGATAGCATTTACAGGAGAGTGATACTCCATATAATTGAGTAAGTGATTTGTTCCTATTCCAATTCCGCCAATAATGAGAGCAAGAAGTGCGATTCGTAGATAGAACCAATCGTATTTAATATTGACAGCGAGAATAATAATCAATACAGCTAAATTCCATATTCCAATTTCTCGTTGCCAACCAGCAGATATTCCGTACCCGGAGTGGCTTCCCATGTACGATGGAAAGAAAATTTGTAGTATAGAAGCGCCTAACATAGCGATGATGACTAAGACAAATAGCAATCGTAAAAATTTGTTCATTTATTCTCCTTGTCTCATTCTCGTTTTAAAAGTAGAAAAAAGTGTATAAAGAGTAAATTACTCACTTTCTTTCAACTTCGCCAATTCCTGTGCAAGCAGTTTAAGGGCAACTTGTGGATTGGCTTGCCCTTTGGTTGCCTTCATAAGGAATCCTGTGAAGGCCTTGTCTGCGTTCCGTTTGCCTGACTTGAAGTCGGCAACAGCAGCTTCGTTATCCGCAAAGACTTGGTGGATAATTGGAATCAAGATAGCTGGATCTGAGATCTGGACCATACCTGCTTTTTCCACGTATTCACGCGCGCCACCGCCATTTTTAGCCAGGTGGACAAAGACTTTCTTGGCAATCTTAGATGAGATAGTGCCGTCTTCGATGATGGCGATCATTTCAACCAAGTTTTCTGGTGTCAATTCGATTTGTTCCAGTGTCTTGCCTTCAGCGTTCAAGAACTGAGCGACTTCCCCTTGGAGCCAGTTTGAGACTTGTTTGGCATCACCACCGAGGGCAACAGCTTTTTCAAAGAAGTCAGAAGTAACTTTGTTTGCCGTCAACTGGCTAGCGTCATAGTCTGACAAGCCAAGGTCAGATACGTAACGGGCACGGCGTTCTTTTGGAAACTCTGGCAATTCTGTACGCATTTCTTCGATCCACTCATCAGAGATTTCAAAGAGGGGTAGGTCTGGTTCTGGGAAGTAGCGGTAGTCTGCAGCACCTTCCTTGACACGCATGAGGATGGTTGCCTTGTTAGCTTCGTCGTAACGGCGTGTTTCTTGGCGGATTTGACCACCTGAGCGAAGGATTGCAGCTTGACGTTGGACTTCGTATTCGAGACCCTTGCGAACATTTGAGAAGGAGTTGAGGTTTTTCAACTCAGTCTTGGTACCGAATTTCTCTTGACCATAAGGACGAAGGGAGATGTTGGCATCCACACGCATAGAACCTTCTTCCATCTTAACGTCAGAAATGTCAGCGTACTGGATAACTTCCTTGAGGGCAGTTAGGTAAGCATAGGCTTCTTCTGGCGAACGCATGTCGGCTTCAGATACAATTTCAATCAATGGCACCCCTTGGCGGTTGAGGTCAACATAAGAGTAGCCATCTGTACCGTGGGTGTTTTTACCAGCGTCTTCTTCTAGGTGAGCACGTTCGATCCCGATTTTCTTAGTCGTACCGTCTTCTAGCTCGACTTCAATCCAGCCGTTATAACCGATTGGCTCATCAAACTGAGAAATTTGGTAGGCTTTTGGATTGTCAGGATAGAAGTAGTTCTTGCGGTCAAAGTGCATGTGCTTGTGGATGTCCATGTTGAGGGCAAGAGCAGCCTTGATACCAGCATCAACAACACCTTTATTGAGAACTGGCAGAACTCCTGGGAAAGACCAGTCAATCACGTTGGTGTTGGCGTTTTGGTCATTTCCAAAGTGGGCAGATGTAGGTGAGAAGATTTTTGAATTGGTGTTGAGCTCTACGTGGACTTCAAGTCCAATGACTGTTTCAAAGTTCATTAGTTATCACCTCCAAAAATCACAGGTTGTTGTTTGTGGTAGTCTGTTGTTGCTTCAAAGGCAGCAGCAGCTTGGTAAATGGTCTCTTCTGAGTATTTAGGACCGATCAATTGCAGACCAACAGGTAGTCCTTGAGAGAAACCAGCAGGAATCGAAATTCCTGGAAGACCAGCCAAGTTGACAGGGATGGTCAAAAGGTCAGCCAAGTACATGGCAACTGGGTCGTGGTTGAGTGAGTCCAAGTCATAGGCAACACTTGGAGCAGTTGGTCCCAAAATCAAGTCGTAATCCGCAAAGACGTTTTCGAAATCTTGGATGATGAGGGTACGGACCTGACCAGCCTTCTTGTAGTAGGCATCGTAGTAACCTGATGAAAGACTGAATGTACCAAGCATGATACGGCGTTTCACCTCTTCACCGAAACCTTGGCTACGGCTGTTTACATAGATTTCATCAAGGTTGGTCGCATCCTCTGCACGATAGCCGTAACGGATACCGTCAAAGCGTTGCAAGTTTGAGGAGGCTTCTGATGAAGCGATGATGTAGTAAACAGCTACTCCGTATTTTGAGTGAGGAAGACTGACTTCTTCGACGATAGTACCAAGTTTCTCAAAGTGTTTGGCTGCCTTGATAATGGTTTCTTTAACTTCTGGGTCAATTCCTTCACCGAGGTATTCCTTAGGCAAAGCAATTTTCATGCCCTTGATGTCTTGACCGATTTTTGAAGTAAAGTCGGCAATGCGGACAGGAGCAGAAGTCGAGTCTTTGGCATCTTCGCTGGCAATAGCGTTGAGCAAGAGGGCATTTTCTTTAACAGTTGGTGCAAAAGGTCCGATTTGATCTAGAGAGCTACCAAAGGCAATGAGACCGAAACGAGAAACCGTTCCGTAGGTTGGTTTGAGACCAACAATCCCGTTGAAGGCGGCAGGTTGGCGGATGGAACCACCAGTATCAGAACCGAGTGACAAGCGGACTTGCCCTGACGCTACAGCTGCAGCAGAACCACTTGATGAACCACCAGGAACCTTGCTGTGGTCCCAAGCATTTTTAGTGGCACCGTAATGAGAAGTCTCACCTGAACCACCCATGGCAAACTCGTCCATGTTGGTTTTTCCGACAACAATCATACCCTTGGCTTTGGCATTGGCAACAGCTGTCGCATCAAAGATAGGCTCGTAGTTGTAGAGCATTTTTGAGGCTGCAGTTGTCAGGATACCGTCTGTAGAGATATTATCTTTAACAGCCAGCGGAATTCCTGAAAGGACATTATCCGCATCAATTCCAGTTTCATCAATAGATTTGGCTTGAGCAAGAGCTTGCTCCTCAGCGATGGTGACAAATGAATTGAGGGCTTCCTCACGAGACTTGATATCTTCAAGTGTTGCTTGAGTTAGTTCAGTTGCTGAAATCTCCTTAGAAACAAGGAGATTGTGCAAGTCTTCAATCGTTTTGTTATTAAAAGTCATTAGGCATCTCCTCCATCATCTAGGATAGCTGGTACCTTGATATAGTAGTTGTCTTTTTCAGGTACGTTTTTAAACAAGCGATCACGGTCTGTTCCTTCTTCGGCCACATCAGGGCGGAGTACGGTCTTGCGGTCAGCCATAGTTGTAGTAGGTGCAATACCAGTTGTGTCAACTTCGCCCAGCAACTCAACCATATCAACAATTTTAGATAAGGTGGTCGCAAAGGCGGCAGTTTCTTCTTCAGAGAATCTTAATTTTGAAAGATTGGCAACGTGTGTTACCTCTTCTTGCGTAATTTTCATCTTGCATCCTTTCGTGAAATGATGATTTTTAGTCTGTTCTATTTTACCATATTTTCCTATAAATAAGGGAGCCAAACTGAAAAGAAATAGAAATTGAAAAATCGCTTCTAATTCGCTATAATGGTTAAACTAGAGAATAGAAAAAATAAGAGTTAGGATAGAAATATGTTCCATCAATTTATCACCAGATCTCAAACGGTTCCTCCTCCTATTCCACTCTTTTGGTATGGGGCTATGATGCTTCTTTTAGTGCTTTGTATTTATGGAGCACTTGCTTATCACAAAAATCCGAAATTTGTCCGCTTGTTTAAGTGGATTCAGATTCTCCAGTTGCTAGCCCTATATAGTTGGTATGTTGGTTTTGGAATTCCATTTTCTAATAGCCTTCCATTTTACCATTGCCGTTTGGCTATGTTTGCGGTGGTTTTCTTGCCTGATAAATGGCGGAGCAAGCAATATTTTGCCTTCTTAGGAGCAAGTGGAGCGGCCTTTGCTTTGGTTTACCCCGTTTTTGACCCCTATGATTTTCCCCATATTACTAGTTTTTCATTTTTGATTGGGCACTATGCCCTTTTGGTGAATTCCTTGGTTTACTTGATGAATCACTATGACAAGAGTCTGCTCAAGAAATATATGATTGTAGCCTATACTTTTATCCTCAACCTCTTTCTAGTTTGGGTTAATCAGGTGACGGGTGGAAATTATGGTCTCTTAAGAGATACACCGTTTATCTCGAATGCTCCTCTATGGCTAAAGTACCTCCTTGTGTCGGCCATCCTTTCACTGGCTCTTGTTCTCTTTGATATCTTGTTCAAGAAACGGTGGGAAAATAGAAATCAGGTAAAATCAGTACTCTAGCTTACTTTTTCATCAGACGAGCAATTGAAAAACTCCCCAAAATCCGATATAATGGAGAGTTGAAAGGAATGGTAAAATCCAATGTAAACATCATTCTTAGCTACTGAAACAACTAAAAATAGAGAATCAAAGAAAGAGAACTTATGACTATTCAAGAAGAAATCAAGAAACGCCGTACCTTTGCCATCATCTCCCACCCGGACGCGGGGAAGACAACCATCACTGAGCAGTTGCTCTACTTTGGGGGCGAGATTCGTGAGGCTGGTACCGTAAAAGGGAAGAAAACAGGGACTTTTGCAAAGTCTGACTGGATGGATATTGAGAAACAACGTGGTATTTCGGTCACGTCATCTGTTATGCAGTTTGACTATGATGGTAAGCGCGTGAACATCCTAGACACACCAGGGCACGAGGACTTCTCAGAAGATACTTATCGTACCTTGATGGCGGTGGATGCTGCGGTCATGGTCGTTGACTCTGCCAAGGGTATCGAGGCCCAAACCAAGAAATTGTTTGAGGTTGTGAAGCACCGTGGCATTCCAGTCTTTACCTTTATGAACAAGCTGGACCGTGATGGCCGTGAACCACTAGATCTCTTGCAAGAACTAGAAGAAGTCCTAGGTATTGCAAGTTATCCAATGAACTGGCCAATCGGGATGGGGAAAGCTTTTGAGGGCTTGTATGACCTCTATAACCAACGTTTAGAGCTCTATAAAGGGGATGAGCGTTTTGCTAGTCTAGAAGAAGGTGACCAGCTTTTTGGCAGCAATCCTTTCTACGCTCAGGTTAAGGACGACATCGAACTGTTGCAAGAAGCGGGAAATGAATTTTCAGAAGAAGCTATTTTAGCGGGTGAATTAACACCAGTCTTCTTTGGTTCAGCCTTGACAAACTTTGGGGTGCAGACCTTCCTTGAAACCTTCCTCAAGTTTGCTCCAGAACCACACGGACACAAGAAAACAGATGGCGAAATTGTGGATCCTTATGACAAGGATTTCTCAGGATTTGTCTTTAAAATCCAAGCCAACATGGACCCTCGACACCGTGACCGCATCGCCTTTGTCCGTATTGTTTCGGGTGAATTTGAGCGCGGCATGAGTGTCAATCTCCCTCGTACTGGTAAGGGAGCTAAGCTGTCGAATGTTACCCAGTTTATGGCGGAAAGTCGTGAGAATGTGACCAATGCCGTGGCAGGTGATATTATCGGGGTTTACGATACTGGTACTTATCAGGTTGGGGATACCTTGACAGTTGGAAAAAATAAGTTTGAATTTGAACCACTGCCAACCTTTACCCCTGAGATTTTCATGAAAGTTTCTGCTAAGAACGTTATGAAACAAAAATCTTTCCACAAAGGGATTGAGCAATTGGTGCAAGAAGGAGCCATTCAGCTTTATAAGAATTACCAAACTGGCGAGTACATGCTAGGGGCTGTGGGACAACTCCAGTTTGAAGTCTTTAAGCACCGCATGGAAGGCGAGTACAATGCAGAAGTAGTCATGAGCCCAATGGGTAAAAAGACCGTTCGTTGGATCAAGCCTGAGGACTTGGATGAACGGATGTCCTCAAGCCGCAATATTTTGGCCAAGGACCGCTTTGACCAACCAGTCTTCCTCTTTGAAAATGACTTTGCTCTCCGCTGGTTTGCGGACAAGTATCCAGACGTAGAGTTGGAGGAAAAAATGTAACTCAGCACCAACAATTGGAACTAAAGTTCCTAATTGTTGGACGCTAGTCGCTATTTGGCGAACTAGCTAACTGCCTTACTAACTACGTTTGGCAAATAGAATCGATTTGCCAAACTCCGTGTCGTAGTGTAAAATCGGCTTACCTAAACGCTTCACTAGGAAAAATCCACGAATCGATAATATTCGTGGATTTTTCCGTTGTAACGGGTAGTGAGAGGGCTAGCAACCTGCCTCACTAATTCATCGGCGAAAAATAATCGTTTTCGCCTCTTCGTGTCGTAGATTACGGCTATTAATTAGTATGGCATTTTTCTTAAATGCGTTGTAAGAAAAGTCCGCGAATGCTTTCGATTCGTGGATTTTTTCGTTGGAAAGGATAGAAAGTTACCTCGGCTACCGGCTTCATTGATTCATTTGTGAAACTGCCTTTAAATACTCTACTCCTAAAAGTCTGTGGATGCTATTGATTCATGGACTTTTTCTATATTTTGAATAAAAATCAATTCCCTGAGTGATTGGAATTATTTGCTCAATTTTTAAAGCATATAGAAATGGTTAAAAAATAAATAAAATATATTAACAGAACAATAAAATGAAGATTATATTGAAAAAACAGAATAGATTTGAAATCAAGTTATTTTTGAAATCATTTTCTTTCTTTAGGATATATTATAGATATTGAATTGTCGGTATATTTGGTATATAATAAGAAGATAGTATTTTATAGGTGAATAAATTCTTTTTCATATAGAGGGAAGTAACATGTTTTTTAGACGCCAGAAGGGTGAATATAGAGAAACAGACCGTGTAACTCGGTTCAAATTAATCAAATCAGGGAAGCATTGGCTACGGGCCTCGACTTCCCTTTTTGGCTTATTTAAGGTGATGCGTGGAAGTGCGGATGCGAGCCAAGTAAAGACAGAAATGGTTGAAAAGCAAGGAGGTCAGAAGTTGACCGGCTTGGATGTCTTGAAAGGGATAGCAGCTACGGGTACGATTTTAGGTGGTTTTGCTGCGACGCAAACGCGTGTTTATGCCAATGATGCAGTCGCTGTTGAAAAGACTGTCGAATCAAAAGATACCCTGGCGACGAGAGATTCAGTAGTGCTAGGGACGACACAGGATCATCAAGATGCTGCTAGCTTGTCTTTGTCTACCAGTCAAAGCCAGTCATTGTCAGAATTCAATTCGCAGAGCGCCAGTCAATCTGCCTCTACGAGCCAGTCTATCAGTGCCTCAAACTCTTCTAGCGTGAGCCAGTCGATGAGCCAATCTGCTTCCACTAGTCAATCCTTGGCAAACAGTCAAAGTGTAACTGCTAGTTCAAGTGAATCCCTTGGGACACAAAATCAAGCGAATAGTAATCTGTCAGAGAGAGCTTCAGTTGGTGTTCAAAGTCAGTACCAAGCAAGTGAGTCAGCTCGGGAGACAGTGAAAGAATCACAACCTTCGAAAGAATTAAAAGCAGTTGATTTTTCTACAGAATCCTTGCCTCAAAGTCGGTCTGGTCGTGTAAAGAATGAAGGTGTGACGGCTGAATCGAGTTTCACAATGACTTCTGTAGCCTTGACAGAAAAGCAAAGTGAAGAAAAACGGAAGAAATTAGAGGCCTTGTCTGCTGAGATTGGGCAGTTTCTAGCTCAAGCTCAGGGGCTTCCAAACTCGGATGAGGCGATCACGAAGGCTAGTCTAGCGAAGAATGAGATAGCAGAAGTCTTGAAAGGGGAAGCTTCTGACCTTGCCCCTATCCTACAAAAAGCTATAGAAGCTCGAAATAGTATTGCAAATGCTGTGTTACGTGCCAAGTCTGGACTTCGTGACAGCAGAAACGGACAAGCTTTGACCCAAGCTTCAAATACCGCTAGCTTCAGAGCTGCTAGGGATACAGAGAAGCCAGAACTTCAGAAAATAACCGTTACAGGTGGCGCAGTTCTAGAAGGACAAAAATTTAAAATTTATCGAGAAGAAAATTTTTCTGGGACCATTGAGTTTACTGATAACAGTGGTCGAATTGAACATGCAAAATTTGTTCCTACTGCTGTTCCCGCGGCCTATCCGGCTACTTCAACTGTTGTCTCATTCACTACGAGTAATGGTCAAAGTATCAGTATGATTGTTCCGACAAATAAACTAGCCAAAGATGGAAATGCTACAGCATCAAATCCTTTCACCGTTTCAATCACGGGTTCTGTTGGAAAAAATCAAGCAGTAAATAGTTTGTGGACTCGTTATGTTTTCACCTATGATCAGGAAGGTAATTTTAGCGGAAATACTACTGACGTAGGTCTTGTAAAAGATTTAACAGCCAACCCTGCCGCAATTCAATTTGAAGTCCATGCTCAGTCTGAAAAGTACGAACCAGCTATCAATGCTGAGGTGAATCGAAACTTTACTCTAACGGCCAATTCAGGGACTGTTTCTGTTGGTGAAGCCAGTCAGTACATCACGAATGCTACAGGGACACCAGAATTACCTACTACAGGAATTACTAAGGGAACTAGAACAACCTATACTTGGAAATCTGGAACCAATACGAATTTGTCTGCTGGTCGGCATACTTTGACAGCGGTGGTAACTTATCCAGATGGAAGTACGGATGAAATTGACGTGAGCTTTACTGTGCGCCCTCAGACGCCAAGGATAGAGAATCAATATCTTAACGAAAAAGGTGGGCTCTCAAATCAAGCGATTACGGTAGATGGGGTTGCTCCAGATGGGACTGTTACTCTTACAATTGCAGGGGAGACGTTCACCAAACAAGCAACGGTGAGCTCGACTAGTGTAACCTTTACTGCAAATGAGCTGAAGAAGGTATATGATCGTAATGGAGGACGACTTCCTAGTGGACCGGTGACTGCAAGTACGACAGTGGATGGTTTGGTTTCAGATACATTTAATGGACAAATCACGCCAAATCAAGCGTCAATTTCAGTAAGTAATAGCCAGTCTGCTTCAGCAAGTGCTAGTCAATCCGCCTCAGTAAGCTCCAGCCAATCTGCATCATTGAGTGCTAGTCAATCCGCCTCAGTAAGTTCAAGCGAATCTGCATCTGTAAGCTCGAGTCAATCCGCTTCAGCGAGCTCGAGTCAATCTGCATCATTAAGTGCAAGTGAGTCAGCATCAGTAAGTGCTAGCCAATCCGCTTCAGCGAGTGCAAGTCAATCAGCATCAGTGAGCGCAAGTCAGTCTGCCTCAGTAAGCTCGAGTCAATCTGCATCATTGAGTGCCAGCCAGTCAGCTTCGGTAAGTGCCAGCCAATCCGCTTCAGTAAGTTCGAGCCAATCCGCTTCAGTGAGTGCCAGCCAGTCTGCGTCCGTAAGCTCAAGCCAATCCGCTTCAGTGAGCGCAAGTGAATCAGCATCATTGAGTGCAAGTCAGTCTGCTTCAGCGAGTTCGAGTCAATCTGCATCTGCAAGTGCAAGTCAGTCAGCGTCAGTGAGCGCAAGTCAGTCTGCCTCAGTCAGCTCAAGCCGATCTGCATCAGTAAGTGCCAGTCAATCCGCTTCAGCCAGCGCGAGCCAATCCGCTTCAGTCAGCGCTAGCCAGTCTGCATCATTGAGTGCCAGCCAATCCGCATCATTGAGTTCGAGTCAATCTGCATCTGCAAGCTCCAGCCAATCAGCCTCATTAAGCTCGAGTCAATCAGCATCAGTAAGTTCGAGTCAGTCCGCTTCAGCGAGCGCCAGCCAATCAGCTTCAGTGAGCTCAAGTCAATCAGCTTCAGTGAGCTCGAGTCAGTCAGCATCGGTAAGTTCGAGCCAATCCGCTTCAGCGAGCGCGAGTCAATCAGCTTCAGTGAGCTCAAGTCAATCAGCATCGGCAAGTGCCAGTCGATCAGCTTCAGTGAGCGCAAGTCAGTCAGCATCGGTAAGTTCGAGTCAATCAGCTTCAGTAAGTGCTAGTCAGTCAGCATCTGCAAGCTCGAGTCAGTCAGCTTCAGCGAGCTCGAGCCAATCCGCTTCAGTGAGTGCGAGCCAGTCAGCCTCAGTAAGCGCTAGTCAATCTGTTTCAGTAAGTTCGAGCCAATCAGCATCAGTGAGTGCCAGTCAATCCGCATCAGTAAGTTCGAGTCAATCCGCCTCAGCGAGCTCGAGCCAATCCGCCTCAGTGAGTGCTAGTCAGTCTGCTTCAGCGAGTTCGAGTCAGTCTGCCTCAGTAAGCTCTAGTCAATCTGCATCATTGAGTGCAAGCCAGTCTGCTTCGGTAAGCTCGAGTCAATCTGCCTCAGTAAGCACAAGTGAATCAGCGTCAGTGAGCTCGAGTCAATCCGCTTCAGCAAGTTCGAGCCAATCAGCATCTGCAAGTGCTAGCCAGTCAGCGTCCGTAAGCTCAAGTCAGTCTGCTTCAGCAAGTGCGAGTCAATCAGCGTCAATGAGCTCAAGTCAATCCGCATCAGTAAGTTCAAGTGAATCCGCATCGGTGAGCTCAAGTCAGTCAGCATCAGCCTCAGTAAGTTCGAGCCAGTCAGCCTCAGCGAGTGCTAGCCAGTCTGCTTCGGTAAGCTCGAGTCAATCTGCCTCTGCAAGTGCAAGTCAGTCGGCGTCGACAAGTTCGAGTCAGTCAGCCTCAGTGAGCTCAAGCCAATCTGCCTCAGCAAGTTCGAGTCAGTCAGCCTCAGTAAGCTCCAGCCAATCAGCATCTGCAAGTTCGAGTCAGTCCGCTTCAGTGAGCTCGAGTGAGTCTGCTTCGGTGAGCGCCAGTGAGTCAGCATCGGTAAGTTCAAGCGAATCCGCTTCAGTCAGCTCAAGCGAATCCGCTTCAGTCAGCTCCAGCCAGTCAGCTTCAATAAGTTCAAGCGAATCTGCTTCAGCCAGCGTGAGTCAGTCTGTATCTGTAAGTGCTAGTCAGTTTGCTTCAGCAAGTGCAAGTGAATCCGCTTCAGCCAGCGCTAGCCAGTCTGCCTCAGTCATCACAAGCGAATCTGCATCAGTAAGCTCGAGTCAATCAACCTCAGCGAGCGCAAGTGAATCTGCTTCAGTAAGTTCGAGCCAATCAGTATCAGCGAGCGCAAGTGAATCTGCTTCGGCAAGCTCAAGCCAGTCAGCCTCAGCGAGCGCTAGTCAATCTGCCTCAGTAAGTTCAAGCGAATCAGCCTCAGCGAGCGCTAGCCAATCCGCTTCAGCGAGCGCAAGTCAATCAGCATCATTGAGCGCAAGTGAGTCAGCCTCTGTAAGCACAAGTGAATCCGCTTCAGTAAGTGCTAGCCAGTCTGCATCATTGAGTGCAAGTGAGTCAGCATCAGTAAGCTCGAGTCAATCCGCTTCAGTAAGCGCAAGTGAGTCAGCATCGGTAAGCTCAAGCCAATCCGCTTCAGCGAGCGCGAGCCAGTCTGCCTCAGTCAGCTCAAGTCAGTCAGCATCTGCAAGCTCGAGTCAATCAGCGTCTGTAAGCTCGAGTCAATCAGCTTCGGTAAGCTCCAGCCAGTCAGCATCTGCAAGTGCAAGTGAATCCGCTTCAGTAAGTTCGAGCCAATCCGCGTCCGTAAGCTCTAGTCAATCGGCTTCATTGAGTGCGAGCCAATCCGCTTCAGTAAGCTCTAGTCAATCTGCGTCGGCAAGTTCCAGCCAATCGGCTTCATTGAGTGCCAGTCAGTCTGCATCTGCAAGTTCGAGTCAGTCAGCTTCAGTCAGCGCCAGTGAGTCAGCTTCAGTAAGTTCGAGCCAATCCGCGTCGGCAAGCTCCAGCCAGTCCGCTTCATTGAGCTCCAGCCAATCGGCCTCAGTAAGTTCGAGTGAGTCAGCATCGGTGAGTGCAAGTCAATCAGCCTCAGTGAGTTTGAGTGAGTCTGCTTCAGTAAGCTCCAGCCAATCGGTCTCAGTAAGTTCGAGTGAGTCAGCATCGGTGAGTGCAAGTCAATCAGCCTCAGTGAGTTTGAGTGAGTCTGCTTCAGTAAGCTCCAGTCAATCCGCTTCAGTAAGCGCAAGTGAGTCCGCTTCAGCGAGCGCAAGCGAATCCGCTTCAGCGAGTGCTAGCCAGTCAGCTTCGGTAAGTTCGAGTCAGTCAGCCTCAGCGAGCGCTGGCCAGTCTGCATCTGCAAGCTCGAGTCAATCAACCTCAGTGAGCTCAAGTGAATCCGCCTCAGCCAGCGCCAGCCAATCGGCTTCAGCAAGTTCGAGCCAATCAGCATCGGCAAGTGCTAGCCAGTCAGCGTCCGTAAGCTCAAGTCAGTCAGCTTCAGTCAGCACAAGTGAGTTTGTATCGGCAAGTTCAAGTCAATCGGCTTCAGTGAGTGCTAGCCAATCAGCATCTGCAAGTTCGAGCCAATCTGTATCGGTGAGCTCAAGTCAATCCGCATCAGTAAGTGCTAGTCAGTCTGCTTCAGCAAGTGCCAGCCAGTCTGCCTCAGTAAGCTCTAGTCAATCTGCTTCCGTAAGCGCTAGTCAATCCGCGTCTGTAAGCTCAAGTCAATCAGCGTCAGTGAGCGCAAGTGAATCTGCTTCCGTAAGCGCTAGTCAATCCGCTTCAGTAAGTGCGAGTGAGTCAGCGTCTGTAAGCTCCAGCCAGTCAGCATCGGTAAGTTCGAGTGAGTCAGCATCGGTAAGTGCTAGTCAATCTGCCTCAGTAAGTTCAAGCGAATCTGCATCTGTAAGCTCGAGTCAATCAGCGTCTGTAAGCTCGAGTCAATCTGCGTCTGTAAGCTCCAGCCAGTCAGCATCAGTAAGCTCCAGCGAATCCGCTTCAGTAAGTTCAAGCGAATCTGCATCTGTAAGCTCGAGTCAGTCCGCTTCAGCAAGTTCGAGTCAATCAGTATCAGTGAGCGCCAGTGAATCTGCTTCAGTAAGCGCTGGTCAATCTGCTTCAGTGAGTGCGAGTCAATCCGCTTCTGTAAGTGCGAGTGAGTCAGCGTCTGTAAGCTCGAGTCAATCGGCTTCAGCAAGTTCGAGTCAGTCCGCTTCATTGAGTGCCAGCCAATCAGTGTCAGCGAGCGCAAGTGAGTCAGCTTCAGCGAGCACCAGCCAGTCAGCCTCATTGAGCGCCAGTGAATCTGCGTCAGCCAGCGCTAGTCAATCCGCTTCAACAAGTACTTCAACTTCTGCAAGTATGCTAGCAGACGAATTAGCATTGGAAAGTGCCTCGATCTCAGCAAGTACATCAGTGAGCGAATCTACTTCAACGAGCGCATCACTCTCAGCTAGCATGTTCGCCAGTGAATCGACTCTAGAAAGTGCTTCGGTTTCAGCAAGTATGTCAGTGAGCGAGTCTGCGTCGATTGGCGCTAGTCTCTCGACTTCAGATTCTATTAGTAGATCTGCGTCAGCAAGTGCTCTGGCATCTACTTCAACAAGCACCTCTCTCTCAATGGCAAATATTGCAAGCCAAGGTCAATCCGCTTCAAGCAAGCCAAAACAAGTCTTGCCAAATACAGGAGCGTCGACTTCAGTAGCATCTGCTTTGTTGGGAGCATTGACAGCTGTGACAGGTATCGGTCTTCTTGCCAAGAAGAGTCAGAATGACGATCAAGAAAGTCATTGATAAGATATAAAAATCAATGAATAAATAGTAAAATGGAAAACCTTTGAAAACATGATTTTTCAAAGGTTTTTTCTATATGTGAGAAGGGGGAAATCCTCTTTTGAGTTTGAAATAAACTAGGGGAAAAGGTATAATAGGAAGGTGAGATAATCATCGAAAAAATCAGAATTATAGTAGAAGAAAAGTAGCTAAAAGAATGTGAAAAGAAAAGGGGACGAAATGAAAAAAGAGCTTCAAAAAGCCATTGTACTCGGTGGTGATAATGCTTATATGGACAAGATTGAGACAACAATCAAGTCAATCTGCGCCCATAATCGAGCAGTGACTTTTTATGTTTTCAATGATGATTTGCCATCAGAATGGTTTCAGCTCATGGAGAGACGTTTAGAACCTCTAGCCTCAAAAATCGTCAATGTCAAGATTAGTCATCAAGGTTTGAAAGAATATAGTTTACCACTAGCTCACTTAAGTTATGCAACTTTCTTTCGTTATTTTATTCCTCAGTTTGTTAGCGAAGATCTAGCCTTGTACCTGGATTCGGATATCATCGTTAGATCAAACCTAGATCAACTCTTTTTAGAAGATATGGCAGACTGGCCAGTAGCTGCTGTCGCAGATGCTCTAGTTCCTAGCACTTTTAATGCAGGTGTCTTGCTGATTAATGTGGCTCTCTGGCGTCAAGAAAAGGTGACGGAGCACTTGTTGAGTTTGACAGACCAACTGCATGACCAAGTTTTTGGTGATCAGGGCGTGTTAAATCACCTCTTTGAAAGTCGTTGGAAATCGCTGCCAGCCACCTATAATTTTATGGTTGGTATGGATACGGTGGCTCGAAATTACCAGATGGATTCTTGGTATAGGGATTCTCTTGCTACTGAGAAGACAGCCAAGATTATCCATTATACAGGGGACAAGCCTTGGTACCAAATCAACCTCAATCGTTTCAGGGAGGACTGGTGGTTTTACTACGGACTAGAGTGGTCTGATATTGTCATGAAAAAATGTGATTTCCATAAAGGATTGGCATCTTTAGTTCAAGCTCCCCAGTATGCGACCGCAATTTTTACCAATACGTGTCACATAGAGCAAATCGAACACCTGATCCAAGAACTGCCCGATGTAGAGTTCTTTATCCTAGCTCATACCAATTTTGCACCGGAAATCATGAACTTACAATCACATCTGAATGTACGCCTCTATCCTTACTTTAATCCCATGAATGTCAGAAAAGTCTTGGAAAAGATTGACTTTTACTTGGATATCAATCATGAGGATGAAATTGCAAACATTATCCAAGAGGTGCAGCAAAGAGAAATCCCTATATTTGCTTTTGAGACCACTAGTCATGACTCGAGTGGTTGCAGTCATGTTTACTCACCAGCAGCTGTAGATCAAATGATCGAGTCTATCCGCACGCTTTTGGAATCAAAGAAGCAGTCGTTCTAAACTGAAGGAAACTAAATGAAAAAAACAATTGTTCTCGCAGGAGATTATGCCTATATTCGCCAGATTGAAACAGCATTTAAGTCTCTCTGCTATCATAATAGCCATGTCAAGGTCTATATCTTTAACCAGGATATTCCCCAAGAATGGTTCCGCGCTCTCAGGCCGATAGTAGAGCAAATGGGCGGTGAGTTAGTGGATGTCAAGATGCTTGGCGCCCAATTTCAGATGAACTGGAGCAACAAACTGCCCCATATCAATCACATGACCTTTGCCCGTTATTTTATCCCTGATTTTGTCGAAGAGGATAAGGTTCTTTACTTGGACAGTGATTTGGTTGTGACGGCTGATCTGACGGCTCTCTTTGAAATGGACTTGGGAGAAAACTACCTGGCTGCTGCGCCATCTTGTTTTGGAGTTGGGGTTGGCTTTAATGCAGGTGTGCTCTTGATCAATAACAAAAAATGGCGGGCAGAAGCTGTAAGAAAAAAACTTGTTGAGCTGACGGAACGGGAACACCTACATGTGAGTGAGGGAGATCAGTCCATCCTCAATATGCTCTTTCATGACAGCTATGCTTCTCTGGATCAAAACTATAATTTCCAGATTGGTTTTGACAGTGGGGCTGCCTCACATGGACATGAGTTCATCTTCCAGATTCCCCTAGAGCCCCTGCCAGCTATCTTGCATTTCCTATCCCAAGACAAACCTTGGAACACTCATTCGGTTGGGCGTTTGCGTGAGGTTTGGTGGCACTATCATCTGATGGAGTGGTCTGCCATTACTGAAAAATGGCGTCAGGCAGGAATTGACTATCCAGTCACAGTCTACCAGCCAGCTATGACTTGTGTTAATTTGACCAATTCCTGGCATCTTGAGAAAATCGACTATCTGGTTCAAGCCTTGCCAGAGGTGCATTTCTACATTGCAGCCTATACAACGATGGCACCGGAACTCATGCTCTTGTCACGTTTTGAAAATGTGACCCTCTATCCCAACACCTTTCCCCTCTTGGTCGAGAAATTGATCCAGCAGACAGATGTCTATCTCGATATTAACCACGATGACAAGTTGAGTGTTGTTTATGACTATATTTCACACTTTGAGAAACCAATCTTGACCTTTGAAAATACCCAGTCGCGGGAACTACCTGAAAGTGACTATGCGGGTATTTTCTCAGCAGAAAGACCGGAAGAAATGGTAGCAGCTCTGACAGCTTATCTGGACGAGAAAGCTCACGAAAACTGAGATGAGGATTTGAAGATGCTAAGATAAAAATGCTGAGTTATCCCCCTCGGGTAGGATGATTGAAGGATAAAAATGAAAAGGAGGAGCTAGTGAAAGAATTTCGTTCATCGATAGCAGTAAAAAAAGCGATGCACACACTGTTTTTGCTCTTTATTTATGTGCTCGGGAGTCGTCTGGCTCTTCCTTTTGTTGACCTCAATAGTCGGGATTTTCTCGGAGGAAGCGCAGCCTATCTGGACTTTTCAGTAGCCCTGACTGGTGGAAATCTTCGCAGCCTCTCTCTCTTTTCCATTGGGCTTTCACCTTGGATGTCAGCCATGATCTTGTGGCAGATGTTTTCCTTTTCAAAGAAACTGGGCTTAAACTCGGTGTCTTCAGAAGTCCAGGATAGACGGAAAATGTACTTGACGTTAGGGATTGCCTTGATTCAGGCCTTGGCCTTGACGACAAACCTTCCTGTCCAAGTTCCCTACAATCCCTTCTTGGTCTTTCTCCTCAATACCAGCCTTTTGGTTGCGGGGACCTTTTTCTTAGTTTGGCTGTCGGACATCAATGCGTCTATCGGAGTTGGAGGCCCTGTCGTCATTTTATTGGCGAGTATGGTGGCTTCACTCCCTCAGGACATCATCCAATCGGTCCAAGTTCATAAGATTTCCCCTTGGTTGCTTTTCCTATTGGTAATGCTTGGTGTCCTCTTTACCTATCTAGTCGTTCTCTTTTACCGAGCTAGATACCGCATCCCTATCAATAAAATCGGGCTTCATTCTCGCTTTAAACGCTATTCCTATCTGGAAATCATGCTCAATCCTGCTGGTGGCATGCCTTATATGTATGTGATGAGTCTCATGGGCTTGCCTTCTTATCTCTTGCTCTTGCTTCAACATCTGGATAAGGGCAATCCGCTCTACCCTGCCATACTGGAGCAGTATGCGATGGGGAAACCCTTGTGGATTTACGCTTATATCCTTATCCTCTTTGTCTTTAGCATTGCCTTTGCTTTTGTCAATGTGAGTGGTCAACAGATCGCAGATCGGATGAAGCAATCAGGAGATTACATCTACGGGGTCTATCCGGGCGAGGATACCAGTCGCTTTATCAATCGCTTGGTTCTCCGATTTGCTCTGATAGGTGCTGTCTTTAACGTTACCTTGGCTGGACTTCCAATCTTGTTTGTCTTGAAGGATGAGAGTTTGTTAAAAGTCAGCATGATTCCTGGACTCTTTTTAATTTTGAGTGGCATGCTCTTTACGATTCACGACGAACTGCAGGCGCTCCGACTAAATGAAAGGTATCGGCCACTATTCTAGGAGGTTTTGATGTATTACTTTATCCCAGCTTGGTATGGCAAGGAACGTCCCTGGCATGCCGATTTAACACCTTGGTATTTTTCTCATTTTAAGTTAGAATTTGATGACACCTTCAATCAGATTCGCCTGATGCAACGCCAAGGGATTCCTGCACAGGTCCTCCTTTTGTCCTATCAGCCTCATTTGCGCTATTTTCTCCATCGCCAAGGTATTTTAGAAGCACCGGTTTATTCCTTATTTGATGAATTGCAGGATTTTCATGAGATTCGACCGCAGGTCTTGCAGCTCAGAGATATTGAGTGGGAAGAGGACTGCGAGTTTGTTTACAGTCCCTTTACCATTTTAGTTTTGAGAAATGGAAAGCCCTATGCTCAGGTGGAGCATGGGATTGAAGGTTTTATCAGTACGATTCAGTATTTCAAGGAAGATGGGCTCTTGTCTGCCAATTACCTGATGGATGATCGGGGGCTGGTTTCCAGTGTGATTTACTACGAAGAGGGTCAGGCTCTCTACCAAGACTACCTCAATCCCAAGGGACTGTGGCAGTTTAGAGAGTACTTGCAAGATGGGGGACGTATCGAGGTCAATCCTATCTTTGCTTTTCGTTTCCAAAAAGAGGCTTACCGAGATATGGGGGAATTGATTGCTGAGTTTTTTGACAACAAAATAGCTCAACTCCCTGAGGAAGGAGCGACCTATTTTCTGCCTGCTTGTGACCAGCACAATGCTTTCCTTTTAGAACGATTGCCTCATCAAACCACCAAGGTTCTCAGTCTTTTTATCGGACGAAATCCTCAAGAACAATTACTGCAACTGGCGGATTTGTTGCCTAAAGTGGACCTTGTTCTGGTCGACAGAGAGGACACCTTGCACTTGGCTCAGTCTGTCTTTTCAGAACAAGCAACGAAGTTTCGTCATTTATCGCCTTTTGATACTCGCTTGGAGCTGGGAAAGAGCCAGACTCGGAAGGAGTCGCTCCTCTACTATCAACTTGATTTTGAACAAGGGATAGAGGGCCAAGCGCTCTATCAGGTCTTGCATTTCCTTTCTGAAAACAAGGATACAGAGCTGGTTTTTGGAGCATTTGCTGCTAGTCAAGAAGAAATGAAACAACTGGAAACACGAGTTGCTAAGATGGTCTCAGAGCAGTTTCAAGACCAGGAACTGGAGAAGGAAGTTGATTACCAAGGAGCTGAAAATCCGCTTGAGGACAATCGCCATCAGAGCAAGCGCTATTCGTTTGTCAATATGAAGGATGAATCGGAGTTAATCAAGCAGCTGGAATTTGTTCGTTTGATTGTCGATCTGAACAGGCAACCTCTTCTTTATACTCAAATCGCGGGGATTAGTGCTGGTTTCCCTCAAATCAATAGGGTCAAAACAGAGTATGTCAGCCATCAGAAGAATGGTTATCTGTTGGAAAATATAGCTGATTTTGCGCAAGCTGCCCATTACTATCTCGATAGTCTGCAGGTGTGGAATGATGCTTTGATCCATTCCATCGAAAAGATAAAGGAACACACTGGGGAGCAATTCCTGATCAAGCTAGAAAAGTGGTTGGAGGAGGTGACTCATGGAAAAGAAGTATAAGATCTTGCAAATCGGTCCAGAAGATTGGCGAGAGACACTTGCCCTACCAGCCCAACTAGACTGGCATCATGTTCCTCCCAACACATCGTCTGCTATCCAGAAAATCATGGATGAGAATGATCTAGATCACTTTCATGCTGTCATTCTCACGGATGGGGCTTACCTAGTAGATTTGTTGCCTTTTGCATCTAGCTTGGAACCCTATACGGTTTTCTATCCAGAACAGTTTGCAAGTCAGGATGAAGATCTTCAAAATCTCATCAAACAGCACTGCATGCAAACGATGGACCTGTCAGACCGCCAGGGCTTTGTTCGAGACCTCTCTACCTCCCTCTTTGAAGGTGGTTATGGAGACAAGCTGAGCCCAGCTACGATACGGATTCACCCGAGTTTCCAAGGCTCTGTCTCCTATCAGGGATTTGAGCATCTGGAGCTGGAAGGAGACTTTGGCAAGACCTATACCCAGCTAGCTTCTTGGGCCTATAATCAGTCTGTCCAAGCCCATTCGCCAATCGAACTCTGGCTCGAATATGAAAAGAGTGGACCAGTGGAATTGCGCTTGCGTTTGCGAAAGATCCCAGCAGGATCCGTTTCAGAGATTAGACAGGACATTCTCCTTGAGGAAGCAGACTTTGCCTCAGCAATCATAGTGGAGCAAGACTATGATGCTTATCTGAGTATTTCTCTTGAAGCGCGTGGTCAAGGGAAGGTCAACATCGGCAATCTCCACCAGCGCTGGAGCCGGAAACAGTTTGGAAAGTTTGTTCTCGGTGGCAATATCCTGCATGACAAAAAACGTGAGGAAATCAACTATTTCTTTCACCCAGGGGATTTCAAACCTCCTCTAGCAGTCTATTTCTCAGGTTACCGTCCGGCGGAAGGTTTTGAGGGTTACTGGATGATGAAGAATCTCAGATGCCCCTTTCTCCTCTTTTCGGACCCTCGATTAGAAGGAGGAGCCTTTTACCTAGGAACTGAGGAATTAGAAGATAAAATTCAAGCAACAATCCAACACTATCTAGACTATCTAGGCTTGGATAGAAGTGACTTGATCCTATCTGGGCTGTCAATGGGAACCTTCCCTGCCCTCTACTATGGAGCCTACTTTGAACCCAAGGGAATCGTAGTCGGAAAACCCTTGACCAATCTAGGAACCATCGCACAGCGGGGCCGACTAGAGGCGCCAGGAGTCTTTCCGACTAGCTTTGATGTCTTGCACCTTCAGACAGGAGGAGTGAGCCAGAAAGACATGAAGGACTTGGATCAACGTTTTTGGACCCGATTTAAACAAGCTGATTTTTCCCAGACGACCTTCGGCCTTTCTTACATGAAGGACGAGGATATGGATAGTAGTGCCTATGACCAGCTAGTGGAGACACTTTGTCAGACAGGAGCCAAGATTTTGTCCAAAGGAACCGCAGGTCGACACAATGATGATACAGGAACAAACGTTGCCTGGTTTATTCATTTTTACAAGATGATACTAGAAGAATACGGAAGAGGTGAGACATGATTATCATCAAGAGAGAGGATATTAGGTGGGGTGAGATGGGAGCCACTTATCTTTATGGTAGCCAGATCACCTATCATGCAGACGGTCATGTTACCCTGAAAAATCCTTTGCTGGCTTCAGGTGAAACCCTTAAAACCTGGTTTTCTAGTGTCAATTACCAGGCTACTAGAAGTCAACCTAGCCTCCCTCTTCTTAAGAAAAATCACACCTATCGTCTATCCATGAAGGTGCAGGTTCAACCAGTCAATGGACTTTATATCAAACTCACTTTTTTAAACCGTTATGAGGAAATCATCGAGGAGAAGATTGAAAGACAATTTTCTTTTAGCTTCACCTATCCTGAAGCGGCCTACACCTATCGCCTTTCCTTGATTAGTGCAGGTTTTGAGGCTCTTGACTTTGTTTCGTTTTCTATTGAGGAGGATGATGGTGTTTAATCGTTTGTATCAGGAAAGACAACTGAGAAAGGTCAAGAAACTTTTAAGCCAAATCAATTCCCTCAAAGAAGAGATGGCAGCCCTCAGTGATGAGGAAATGGCTGCAAAGACAGAGGAGTTTCGCCAGCGTCTTGCCCAGGGAGAAACCTTGGAGGAGCTATTGGTAGAAGCTTATGCCCTTGTTCGTGAAGCGGATAAACGTATCTTGGGTCTCTTTCCCTATGATGTGCAAGTCATGGGAGCCATCGTGATCCACCAAGGAAATGTGGCTGAGATGAATACAGGTGAAGGCAAGACCTTGACTGCAACCATGCCCCTCTACCTCAATGCCTTAACGGGTAAAGGCAGCATGCTAGTCACAACCAATGACTATCTGGCTAGACGGGATGCAAGCGAAATGGGCCCAGTCTACCAATTTTTAGGTCTAACTGTCGGTCTGCCCTTTTCAGATGATCCAAAAGAGGACTTGACTGCCGAAGAGAAAAGAAAGATCTACACATCAGACATCGTCTACACGACCAATAGTGTACTGGGATTTGACTATCTCAATGACAATCTTGCCTCCACTCGTGAGGGGAAATTCCTGCCTCCCTTTAACTATGTTATCATCGATGAAATCGATGACATTCTACTCGATAGTGCCCAAACTCCCTTGATTATCGCAGGTTCTCCCCGCGTCCAGTCTAACTATTATGGGATGATTGATACCCTAGTGACGACCTTGGTTGAGGGAGAGGACTACATCTACAAGGAAGAAAAAGACCAGGTTTGGTTAACCCGAAAGGGGGCCCAGACGGTCGAAGGTTTCTTAGGAATCGACCATCTCTACAAGGAAGAGTATGCAAGTTATGTTCGGCATCTGGTCTATGCTCTCAGAGCCCATACGCTCTTTACCAAGGACAAGGACTACCTGATTCGAGGGCAAGAAATGGTCTTGTTAGACAAAGGAACAGGGCGTTTGATGGAAATGACCAAGCTTCAAGGCGGTCTCCACCAAGCCATCGAAGCCAAGGAACATGTGAAGCTTTCTCCTGAAACCAGAGCCATGGCTTCAATCACCTACCAGAGTCTCTTTAAGATGTTTCGCAAAATCTCAGGTATGACAGGAACGGGAAAGGTGGCAGAAAAAGAGTTTTTCGAAACCTACAATATGGCCGTCATTCGTATCCCGACCAATCGCCCACTTAGGCGAATGGACCATCCGGACAATCTCTATGTGACCCTCCCTGAGAAAGTGTATGCCTCTCTCGAAGCTATCAAGACTTACCACGCCAAAGGCAATCCACTCCTGATTTTTGTCGGATCTGTAGAAATGTCCCAGCTTTATTCGTCCTTGCTCTTGCGAGAGGGGATTTCTCACAATGTCCTTAATGCCAATCATGCGGCGCGTGAAGCCCAGATCATTGCAGAGTCTGGACAGATGGGGGCAGTGACCGTTGCGACTTCTATGGCAGGTCGCGGGACAGATATCAAACTCGGTCCAGGAGTCGCAGAATTGGGCGGTTTGATTGTGATTGGTACCGAGCGGATGGAGAGCCGACGAATTGACCTGCAAATCAGAGGTCGTTCTGGCCGCCAGGGCGATCCAGGCATGTCTCAATTTTTCGTGTCGCTTGAAGATGATGTGATCAAAAAGTTCGGACCGTCTTGGGTTCACGACCTGTATCAAGACTACCAAGTGGAAGATATCAGCAAACCCATCCTACTTAAGGCTCGCAAGTACCGCAACCTCGTCAGAAAAGCCCAAGAGGCTAGTGATAGTGCCAGTCGCTCAGCGCGCAGACAAACCTTAGAGTATGCGGAAAGTGTCAATATCCAGCGCCAAATGGTCTACAAAGAAAGAGATCGTTTGCTGGATGGGAGCCGTGATTTAGAGCATATCCTTGAGGATATATTGGCAGACTATACCAAACAAATCTCAGAAAAAGCCTATAGCAGCCCCCAAGAGCTCCTTCACTTCATCGTGACCAATATTAGCTTTGGGATGAGAGAACTACCAGCTGATTTGGATTTAGCTGATGCAGATCAGATTCGGGAGTTGATAGAGGAAATAATAGCCAAGGAAATCGCGGCTAAAAAGGAACTTCTTCAATCTCACCAGCTCTATGATTCTTTTCTGAGAATATCTATGCTCAAGGCTATTGATGACAACTGGGTTGAGCAAGTCGACTATCTCCAACAGCTCAGTCTAGCAATCGGGAGCCAGTCTGCTTCTCAAAAGAACCCTATCGTAGAGTACTATCAGGAGGCCTATGCAGGCTTTGAAACCATGAAGCAACAAATTCGTACAGATATGGTACGCAATCTTCTCATGGGGATTGTGGAAGTAACGCCCAAAGGTGAGATTCTCACCCATTTTCCATAAAAAGAGGATCATATGACAATTTACAATATAAATCTAGGAATCGGTTGGGCGAGTAGTGGTGTCGAGTATGCCCAGGCCTACCGAGCAGGGATTTTTAGAAGTTTAGACCTAGCATCTAAGTTTATCTTTACAGACTTAATTCTAGCAGACAATATCCAGCATTTAACGGCCAATATCGGCTTTGCGGATGATCAGGTAATCTGGCTTTACAATCATTTTACAGATATCAGGCTAGCACCGACCAGTGTTACAGTTGATGAGGTCTTGGCCTCTTTTGGTGGCCTTGAGAGTCATAGGGAGCAGGACGGCAAGGTCTTGCGTGTCTACTTTTCAGACGAGGATAAGTTTGTGACCTGCTACTTGGTAGACTCGGCTAAGAATCTGGTGCAGCATGCAGAGTATGTGTTTGGGGGGAACTTGGTTCGCAAGGATTATTTTTCCTACACGCGCTACTGTACAGAATATTTCGCGCCCAAAGACCAAGTGGCTAGGCTCTATCAACGAAGCTTTTTCAATGAAGATGGCAGCACTGCTTACGATATCTTGTTGACTGAGGGACAGGAAGAGGTCTATCGATTTAAGGACCGGATTCTGTATGGAAAGCCAGCCCTTATGCGCTATTTTATGCAACGTTTGAACTTGAGCAAGTCTGATTTGGTCATCTTGGACAGGGAAACAGGGATTGGTCAGGCTGTTTTTGAAGAAGCACAAAAGGCCCATCTAGCAGTTGTCGTTCACGCAGAGCACTATAGTGAAAATGCTAGTAACCAAGACTATCTCCTCTGGAACAACTACTATGAGTATCAGTTTACAAATGCGGACAAGGTCGATTGCTTTATCGTGTCTACGGATCGGCAGAAGGAAGTTCTCGAAGGTCAATTTGCCCAGTACAGCCAGCATCGCCCACGAATCGTCACGATTCCAGTTGGGAGCATAGATCAGCTGACCGAGCCTGCTAGGGAACGCAAGCCCTTTTCTCTCATTACGGCTTCGCGTCTGGCCAAGGAAAAACACATTGACTGGCTCGTCAAGGCGGTTATCCAGGCGCATCAAGTCCTCCCAGAGCTCACCTTTGACATTTATGGCAGTGGGGGTGAGGAATCTCTTTTAAGGGAAATCATCACGGCTCACCAAGCGGAGAACTATATCCAGCTCAAAGGGCATGCAGATCTAGCTCAGATCTATCCCCAGTATGAGGTCTATCTGACAGCCTCAACCAGCGAAGGCTTTGGTCTGACCTTGATGGAGGCAGTTGGTTCAGGCTTGCCCCTGATTGGCTTTGATGTGCCTTATGGAAACCAGACCTTTATCAAGGATGGTCAAAATGGCTACTTGATCCCAAGTTCGGATGACCATGTTGAAACGGCGATTAAAAGATCCTTTGCGGAAAAGATCTGCCAGCTCTATCAGGAAAATCATTTGCCAGATATGCGAACAGCATCTTATGACCTAGCTAGAGAATTTTTAACAGATAAGGTAAGGGACAAGTGGAAGAAAACGATAGAGGAGGTCCTGCATGATTCAACTATTTGATCGTTATGGCCAGGAAAGCCGCGATTTGCACGAAAGTTTAGAAGCTGCTGGTCTATCCCATGCCACAGTTGTGATCGAACCAGATGGATTTCTCCCAGATGGGATTCTCTCTCCCTTTACCTACTATCTAGGTTACGAGTCGGGAAAAGCTCTTTATTTCAATCAAGTAGCCGTACCTGAATTTTGGGAGATTGCGGGCAATAACCAGTCGGCGCATATCCTAGAGGATTCTCGGGAGAGGGGCGTGATTCACTATGTGGAGGCTCCTCAGGCCCGTTTGGTCAAGCAAGTCGACTGGAAGGACCTATCTGGCCGTATCTACCAAGCAGACCACTATAACCGATACGGAACCTGCTTTGCCAAGACCACCTATAGTGCAGATGGGCAGGCTATCCTGACCAAGTACCAGGATGCAAAGGGACAGGAAATTGTCCTAGAAAATCATGTGACAGGCGATATCCTCCTAACCTTGCCCGGACAAGCCCTGCGCCATTTTAAAAATCGAGTGGAGTTCACGATCTTCTTTTTGCAAGACTTGGGAATCGACACTCGCCACCTTCTCTTTAATACTCTAGCTACCTCTTTCTTGGTCTCATATCATTATCCAGACAAGAGCGGACAGGATATCTTGGTTTGGCAAGAACCGCTAGATGATTGCCTTCCTGGGAATATGCAGCTGCTCTTGGAGCAAGAGGGGCTGAGAGCCAAGCAGATCCTCATACCAGATAAGGCTACCTATGAACAGGCCTTGGCCTTGACCAATCCAGCCTATCATGACAAGTTTGTCCATCTAGGTTATCATTATCAGTTCAAAAGAGAAAACTTCGTTCGACCAGATGCCTTGATCGTTACCAACTCAGATCAGATCGAACATATCGAAACCCTGATTGAGTCCTTGCCAATGGTGACCTTCCGAATCGCGGCAGTGACTGAAATGTCGTCCAAGTTGCTAACCTTGCTTTCCTATCCCAATGTCGTTCTCTATCAAAACGCTAGTCCGCAAAAGATTCGAGAACTCTACCAGCTGTCGGATCTCTATCTAGACATCAATTACGGAAACGAGCTTTTGGATGCTGTCCGTCAAGCCTTCGAGCACAATATGCTCATCCTAGCCTTTGACCAGACAGCTCATAACAGACCTTACACAGCTCCAGAACACCTCTTTAATTTGCAGACTGTTGGAGACATGATTGCGAAGATTCAAGAAGCTCTCAGCAGTCTTGACAAGATGGGCCAAGCCCTTGGACATCAAGGTCGCCATACTAACTATGTGGACTTGGCTACTTACCAAGAGAGGATGGGAAGGATAATAGGGGAAGGACATGACTAAAAAAGATTTATTTTACAAGGATGTCGAAGGACGCATGGAAGAGTTAAAGCAAGGAGCGCTTAAGAAAGAAAAGCCTAGCCGAGGAGAAAAGATCAGTAAAACCTTCTCCATTTTACTCGGCATGCTCATCCTTCTTACCCTGATCTTTACATTATTAGGAATCTTGAGGTGAAATTGATGGAAGTTTTGATGATTATAGGAATAATCCTAGCCGTCGCCTTGATTGTCCTGGTTCTCATCCAACCTCGCCAAAGCCAACTCTTTTCCATGGATGCGACCAGCAATATCGGAAAACCAGGATACTGGCAGAACAACCGATTGGTAAAAATTGTAACCCTCTTGCTCAGTATAGCACTGTTTGTATTGCTCCTTATTTTTATGATAGTGACCTATCAGTAAGGATGCAGTTCCATTCGCAGATGAGGAATACTAAACACGAAAAAAAGATCCAAGCAAATCGGAGGATAAAATGGAAGAACTAATGAATGAAAAAATTATCGAAATCGTGCATCAAGCCAACGATATGATTCCAGTAGAGTGGGATGATTTGTATATTGTAATTGAAATGGACAAAACATGTAGTGGAGAAGTTTATTTTTATTTTAAATATAAGAATGAATATCACTATTATTTATACATTCCTAGAGATTTTGGTGTAGATAAATTCGAAATTTATAGTCAAACAGATCGATTGTTTGAGAAGTCGCAAGAATTAAAAAAAGTATTTGTTGAGAACGACTTGGCAGATTGGTATATTTGTATTATTCACTTAGATGAAAATAATAAATTATCAGTAGACTTCGATTATGCCCCATGGTTGGAAAGTGGTTATGGTCCAAGTGCTCGAATGGACTTGTTTGAATATAAATATCTCGGCAAGCAACCAGCTAATGAAAAAGAACTAGAACAGTTCAAGGCTATGGAAGCCTTCCAAAGAGAACATAATGGGAAATAGTTTGTTTGATAAAAGACCACCATTTAGGTGGTCTTTTGTGGTTTATCAAACGCTGGTCCATAAGGTTTATGGTATACTGGGATTGTAGAGCCAGCAAACTTTAAGAGGAGAATCAAATGAAATACGATAAAATTAAAATTGCACAGGAAATTGCAAGGGCTGTAGGGGGAGTTCCTCAAGCCTATACATTTAGAAATCACGATAACAAATTAGATTTATTCATTGGAGAGAATTGTCCGGATGATTATTTAACAACTGCAGCAACAATCGGTTTATCAGAATATACCATTTATCGTCGAATAAATGGTAAGCCTTTAAGAGTTGAAATCATTGGAGCAGCTGATGCGGAGCTGGAATATTTTCCAAATATTATAGCAGACTGTGGTTTTAATATTGTGAGGGGAGAGTACAGCATCTCTCCAGGTGCAGTCTATCCAAATATTATTAGAAATTACTATCCCAATGCGAAAGTAAATCATATATTCTTCACTCAGCCTTTCTTGTGGGATTTAGAATCTTTTGATTTTGATGAAGAGTATGTTACGTGGTTACAAGCTATCCCGATTACAGAAGCTGAGCTTCAATTTATAGAAAAGCATGGAGCCGAAGTGGGAGCACAGAAGTTAGAGGAATTGTTTGAAGAACATCAGATAGATGTTTATGATTTTATGAGACCTTCTGTAGTGTAATAAATTTTTTATCTTCGTCTAGGGGGTCGGAGGGGAGTTTTTCCTATTTTTAACCTCATCAATATCAGTTGTGAGTCCAACCTCGCTCCCAGTTGACATGCGACCTTCGTAATTGGAAATAAGGCACGAAATTGGAGAAAAGACCACCTTAATGGTGGTCTTTTCTGGTTTATCAAACGTTGGTCTATAGGTTTTATGGTATACTAGGTTTGTAGAGCCAGCAAACTTTAGTGACAACTTTACAAAAAGTGGTGCCCGTGTCCACAATGCATCTGATGATGTCGCTCGAGGCATGAAAGAAGCGGCAGAACAAGTCGGCAAGAAAGCAAGTAAAGAATTCCGCCAAGAAGCCAGCGAGCAGTTGGCTAAGCATAGTGATGATGTAGCGAGTACTTCTAAAGGAATTTCAAAAGAAGAATATAATTCTCTTCGCAAGAAAACACCAAGTCAAGAGATACGCGATCATGTCAATAATATTGATGGAGAAAAATTTGATCCAATTTATGGTTATCCAGTTGAAACCCTCGAAGCAGACCATATTGTCTCTATGAAAGAAATTACCGAAATGGATGGATTTGCTCCTCTATCTGATGTTGATAAGGTAGAGGTTTTGAATCTTGAGGATAATTTTATGGGATTAGGTAAACCTACCAATAGTTCCAAAGGGTCTAAAACTTGGAGTGATTGGCAGGGGCATTCCAAATTAGGAGATATTCCGGCTGAGATAAGAGAAAAAATGATAGCTTTGGAGCGTGAAGCTAGAACGAAGCTACAAAATGAAATTTTCAGGAGGTTGAAAAATGACGGAAGTGCTTGATACAAAAGTAGAGAAGAATGGTTTGATCTTTTACGGGACATTCTCTGAAGGTCTTTTTGAGGAATGGCTCAAAGTTGTGAATGTACTGCCCTCGAAGGAACGAATACAAGATGGCCTGCTAATACAAATCGGTTTCAACATATATAAACTTGTTCAATTGAACATGGACCAATTTAGGATAGTGTCAGTCAACTATGAAACAACCCCTTTTAAAGAGTTTACTGATGATTTGACCTTGGCTCTTTGGATTCAGTCTGAACAAAGCACACTAGCTAAAGAGCTTAATATTGAAGCTTCTGAAATCAGATTTGATGAGAAAATAGTGTTGGCCAAAGGTGTCTTTGAGTGCGAACATTACTATTTGCAGAGACAAGACACTGATCGAAAAGGTGATTCGGGCTGGTTTATTGGCTATCAAAATCAAGATACAGATGATTTTGTTGCTATGTATGCTTTTGAAATATTGAAAAAGAATCCAAAACTAATAAAATCTTTGATTCTACCAGTGGACTACCTAGTAGTAGTTAATGGTGGAGATATTCAAGCGATTCTGAATGAGCAAGATGAGGAAGTTTTTTCTGCTTCGTAAAGCTACCCGACTTATTTGGGAGGGAAAGCAACCTATTTTAGATTTTCTATGAATGAGGGGAATAGCATCTAATAGTTTTGTCTATAAACTGAAAAAGGAGGAAAACATGCTAGAAAACTTTATTAAAGTGTCAGACATGCCCCAAGAAGTGATTGAAAAGTATAAGGGTCAAGTTCCAGCTGAGTTGCTTCAAATTTGGCAGGAGGATGGTCTAGGAACTTTTCTTGATGGTTATCTGAAGGTAATTAATCCGGATGATTATCTTGAGCTTCTCCAAGATAGCTATTTCAGAGGAGATGTCGCTTTTCCTATGTTCGCGACGGCATTTGGAGATATTATTACTTGGGAAGAGAATGCCTATGTGGGAATTGTCCAATACAATATTCAGGATTGTAACATTATAATTAAGCGTCTGTCACATTTTTTGAATTTTTTGGATGATGAATATGTTTTAAGATATTTTGATCAAAAGTTATATAAAAAAGCTGTTGCCAAACATGGTCTGCTAGCCTACGATGAATGTTTTGGTTTCGTTCCACTTCTAGCATTAGGTGGCTTTAAAGATGTAGACCACATGGATAAGGTAAAAGTCTTGGAGCACATTTACCTCATGTACCAGCTTACAGGTGGTGTGATGGACGATTAGGAGTTGATATTTCTTTTTTGAGAACAGTGTGAGGGAATAAAATTCTCTTCCAAATGCAAAACAAAAGAACCTCAGAGGAATTCTCTGAGGTTCTTTGCGTTCTAGTTTCCATATTTCTGATAAAAATCGACCTTGACCTGGATAAAGGTTTCAGCTTCGCGTAATAGTTGCAGGAGGGTAGCACGGGTTTCAAACTCCTCACGTGTTTTCGGGAGATTCCGATTGCGGAAGACTTGCAGATAGCGTTCGATGTCATCAAGTAGGTCATGAGCAGGATTGGTCTGACTTAGCTGGGCAGCAATCTTAGAAAAGAGCTGGGCCAAGATCAAACTCTCACTGGCGGCCAGGTGACAGGTATTGATCTGCTGGGCCATATTTCGCAGGATGCGACTTTGTCGCTGTCTCATCTCAAAGTAGTGGATATGGTAGTCCGTTTGGTGAAAGAGATGGTCCGAGTGATCCAAGTAGACTAGTTTGAGAGCTTCATCGAGGAGCTTATCTAATTGGTCAACGAGTTGGGCTTGATTTCGCCCGTCTCCTCTTGACAGATAGTATTTAAAGCGAAGCAGGATGTCTTTTAACTTTTCTTCGACCTGAAGGTGGTAGCTTTGGATAGCTTTCTCACGAGAGGGCATATAAAGGTTGACCAACAGAGCAAAGCTTGTCCCGATGAGAAAGAGGAGCACTTCATTGAGCAAGAGAGCTGGAGAAGTAGACTCCTGTACCAAGAGATGACCGACCAAGACACTGCTAGGTGTGATACCGATTTCCCAGCCCATTTTGTAAGCAAGAGGCACATAGAGAGCCAGATAGAGGCCTAGACTCCAGATGTGAAAGCCTGTCAGCTGAAAGGCTAGAACGCCCATAGCGAGCGCTAGGAGCATGGAAAAGAGGCGGTTACGTGCTAATTTCAGCGTGCTTCTGCGCGTGTCGGAGAGGCTCAAGAGGGCGATAATGCCAGCTGAAACCGCTGATGATAAATCTAAAAAATAAGCGAGAAAACAAGCGAGACAGGTCGCTAAGACCAGTTTGGTCGTACGTTGAGTGAGGGACATGAAAATTTCCTAAAAAGTTGATAATAGAGAGCGAAAAGGAGCAAATCCCACGCTTTTGTTGATTATAGTATAAATATGCCATAAAATCAAGATTTGACTAAATAATCAAATGAAATTTGAATATTTATAGGGAATAGTCTTCAGATAAGTTATGGTATAATAGGGAAAAGGAGTTTTGTATGCAAGAATTTTTTCAACGTTATCTTGACAAATTGGATCTCACAAGCCTATTAGAGAATCTTTTGACCAAGTTGATCTCTCTTTTGATTCTTATCCTTCTATTTTATATAGCCAAAAAGATCCTCCATGCGACTGTCCGAAAGATTGTCAAGCCCTCGCTCAAGTTATCAAATCGAGATGCTGGTAGACAAAAGACCATTTCTCGTTTGCTTGAGAATATCTTTAACTATACCCTTTATTTCTTTTTAATCTATTGTATCTTGTCCATTTTAGGTTTGCCAGTTTCCAGCCTCCTTGCTGGGGCAGGAATTGCTGGGGTTGCCATTGGGATGGGGGCGCAAGGTTTTCTATCCGATGTCATCAATGGCTTTTTCATCCTCTTTGAACGCCAACTAGATGTGGGCGACGAAGTGGTTCTCACAAATGGACCGATTACCGTGTCTGGCAAGGTTGTCAGTGTCGGAATCCGTACGACTCAACTTCGAAGTGATGACCAAGCCCTTCACTTTGTTCCAAACCGAAATATCACTGTTGTCAGCAACTTTTCCCGCACAGAGTAGGTCTGCTATTTTGGTAGATTTGTGGTACAATAGAAAGAGTTTGGTAAAGGAGAAAATATGTTTGTAGAAAAGCAGTTGGGCAATGGATGCACTTGGATTAACCTAGATTTGGGAAAATTGAAAAAACTAGAAGATCTCTCTGAAATCTATGGATTGGACAAGGAAACCATTGAATACGCACTGGATAGAAACGAGCGTGCCCACATGGACTACCACCGCGAAAGTGGAACCGTCACCTTTATCTACAATGTATTGGATTTGAAAAAGGACAAGGAATACTATGAAGCCTTTCCCATGACCTTTATCGTAGAACATCAGCGCTTGATTACGATTAGCAATAAGAAAAATGCCTATGTGATTGAACAGATGACACGTTATTTAGAGAGTCATGATATGCTTTCTATTTACAAATTTCTCTTTGCTAGTCTGGAAATCATCAGCAATGCCTACTATCCTGTCATCGAACAGATGGATAAGAGTAAGGATGAGGTCAATGGCCTCTTGCGTCAGCGAACGACCAAGAAAAACCTCTTTGCCCTTTCCGACTTGGAAACTGGTATGGTCTATCTGACAGCGGCTGCCAAGCAGAATCGCATGTTACTAGAACATATCCAAGGCCATGCCCTTTATCGCAGATTTAACGAAGTTGAGAGAGAACAGTTTGATGATGCCATGATTGAGGCTCATCAGCTGGTTTCGATGACCGATTTGATTTCTCAAGTTCTGCAACAACTATCAGCCTCCTACAACAACATTCTGAATAATAACCTGAATGATAACTTGACAACCTTGACCATCATTTCAGTTTTACTAGCAGTCTTGGCAGTAGTGACGGGTTTTTTCGGGATGAATGTTCCCCTCCCCTTCACAGATGAGCCCTATGCTTGGGTCTACATCAGCTTGGCTAGTGCGGTCTTATGGTTGGTCTTGTCATTGATTTTGAGAAAAATTGCGAAAAAAAGTTAAGAAAAGGAGCCAGAATGGCAATTGAAAACTATATGCCAGATTTTGCTGTGGAAGTAGTCTATGATCTGACAGTCCCAAGCCTGCAGGCGCAGGGGATCAAGGCTGTTTTGGTCGATTTGGACAATACCCTCATTGCTTGGAACAACCCTGATGGGACGCCAGAGATGAAACAGTGGCTACATGATCTTCGGGATGCAGGTATTCGCATCATCGTGGTCTCAAATAATACCAAAAAACGGGTCCAACGCGCAGTTGAGAAATTTGGAATTGATTACGTTTATTGGGCTTTGAAACCCTTCACCTTTGGGATTGACCGTGCCATGAAAGAATTCCACTATGAGAAAAATGAAGTGGTCATGGTCGGCGACCAGCTCATGACCGATATTCGCGCAGCCCATCGTGCAGGCATTCGCTCAATTTTGGTCAAACCCTTGGTCCAACATGACTCTATCAAGACGCAGATTAACCGAGCTCGTGAGCGCCGTGTCATGAAGCAAATTACTGAAAAGTACGGACCGATTACATATAAAAAAGGAATCTAACTATGGAAGAAATTCTCTGTATTGGTTGTGGAGCAACCATTCAGACGACAGACAAGGCTGGTCTGGGTTTCACTCCCCAGTCGGCACTTGAAAAAGGGTTGGAGACTGGCGAAGTTTATTGCCAACGCTGTTTCCGTCTCCGTCATTACAATGAAATCACAGATGTCCAGTTGACGGACGATGATTTTCTCAAACTCTTGCACGAGGTGGGAGACAGTGATGCCTTGGTGGTCAATGTGATTGATATTTTTGACTTTAACGGTTCTGTTATCCCAGGCTTGCCTCGTTTTGTATCAGGCAATGATGTTCTCTTGGTTGGAAATAAAAAAGACATCCTTCCTAAGTCTGTTAAGCCTGGTAAGATTAGCCAATGGCTTATGGAGCGTGCCCACGAAGAAGGACTTCGTCCAGTGGATGTCGTCCTGACTTCAGCCCAAAACAAGCATGCCATCAAGGAAGTCATTGACAAGATTGAACACTACCGTAAGGGTCGCGATGTCTACGTAGTTGGGGTAACCAACGTTGGAAAATCAACCCTCATCAATGCCATTATTCAAGAAATAACGGGTGATCAGAATGTCATCACGACTTCACGCTTTCCAGGGACAACCTTGGACAAGATTGAAATCCCACTTGATGACGGATCTTATATCTACGATACACCGGGGATTATCCACCGTCACCAGATGGCCCACTACTTGACGGCTAAAAACCTCAAGTATGTCAGTCCTAAAAAGGAAATCAAGCCCAAAACCTACCAGCTCAATCCTGAACAAACCCTGTTTCTAGGTGGTCTCGGACGCTTTGACTTTATTGCAGGAGAAAAGCAAGGTTTTACAGCCTTCTTTGACAATGAACTCAAACTCCACCGTACCAAGTTTGAAGGCGCGAGTACTTTCTACGACAAGCACCTAGGTACCCTTTTAACGCCACCAAATAGCAAGGAAAAAGAGGACTTTCCAAAACTAGTCCAGCATGTATTTACTATCAAGGACAAGACAGACCTAGTCATTTCAGGACTAGGCTGGATCCGCGTAACAGGAACTGCCAAAGTCGCCGTCTGGGCACCAGAAGGCGTCGCAGTCGTCACACGAAAAGCCATTATTTAAAATAAAATCACTGAGCGAACAAAGTGAGCTCATAAAAAGATAGTTATTGCCGTGGTGTGATTGCCAATCGTTAGATTGGCAAGGGGCACACTTGAGACCTAGGCTCAAGTGTGAGGTCAGGAAATCCATTTTTCAAAGATGAGATCTTTGAAAAATTAGTTCCGACCGTCCCTCACCACCTAAAATAACTATCCAAAAAGGAAGAAAGAATATGTCATTAACATCGAAACAACGTGCCTTCCTCAACAGCCAGGCACACACCCTCAAACCCATCATCCAAATTGGAAAAAATGGTCTCAACGACCAAATCAAAACCAGCGTCCGTCAAGCTCTTGACGCCCGTGAATTGATTAAAGTTACGCTCTTACAAAACACGGATGAAAATATCCACGAAGTAGCTGAAATCTTGGAAGAAGAAATCGGTGTAGATACTGTCCAAAAAATCGGACGCATCTTGATTTTGTTTAAACAATCCAGCAAGAAAGAAAATCGCAAGATTTCTAAAAAAGTCAAAGAAATCTAAAACCCTACTCCAAACAACTGTTTTTACAGAGAATTAAAGGAAGACGAGCCTATGGCAATCGAATTATTGACTCCCTTTACCAAGGTAGAGTTGGAGCCAGAAATCAAGGAGAAAAAACGCAAACAAGTCGGGATCTTAGGGGGAAATTTTAACCCTGTTCACAATGCCCATCTTGTTGTAGCAGACCAAGTGCGACAACAGTTAGGACTGGACCAGGTTCTACTTATGCCTGAATACCAACCACCTCACGTGGACAAAAAAGAAACCATCCCTGAACACCATCGGCTCAAGATGCTTGAATTGGCGATTGAGGGGATTGAAGGCTTAGCCATTGAAACCATTGAGCTAGAGCGCAAGGGCATTTCCTACACCTACGACACCATGAAGATTTTGACAGAGCAACATCCAGATACGGATTATTACTTCATTATCGGGGCTGATATGGTGGACTATCTACCTAAGTGGTATCGGATTGATGAACTGGTTGATATGGTTCAGTTTGTGGGGGTTCAGCGCCCACGCTACAAGGCAGGGACTTCTTATCCAGTTATCTGGGTGGATGTGCCTCTCATGGACATCTCGTCTAGCATGGTACGTGACTTCCTTGCCCAAGGTCGGAAACCTAACTTTCTATTACCACAGCCAGTGCTAGACTATATCGAGAAGGAGGGGCTCTACTGATGGTCTATCAAGACTATATCAACTGTTCACGTGAGGCTTTGTTGGGAAAAATGGCAGAGCTTCTGCCTGAAAAACGTTTGACCCATTGTCTGGGTGTAGAGCGTGCAGCCATAGAACTAGCTGAGAGATTTGGAGTCGATGCCGAGAAAGCAGGACTAGCAGGTCTTCTCCATGACTATGCTAAAAAGTTGTCAGATCAGGAATTCCTAGACTTGATTGACCGTTACCATCTAGACCCTGACCTCAAAAACTGGGGCAATAATGTCTGGCATGGCATGGTTGGCATCTACAAGATTCAGGAAGATTTGGATTTGCGTAATCCGGAGATCCTAAGAGCTATTGAAATCCATACAGTCGGGGCTGGTCAGATGACAGACCTAGATAAAGTTGTCTACGTCGCAGATTATATCGAGCACAATCGTGCCTTTCCAGGAGTGGATGCGGCGCGTGAGATTGCTGAGCTATCGCTCAATAAGGCAGTGGCCTACGAAACAGCTCGTACCGTGGAGCATCTAGCTCATCAGGGATTCCCCATCTATCCCCAAACCCTTGAAACCTATAACGCCTTTGTGCACTATTTGAAAGAGGACTAAATGAACGAAAAAGAATTACTAGAACTAGTCGTGAAAGCGGCTGATGAGAAACGTGCGGAGGATATCCTTGCACTTGACGTACAAGATTTGACCAGCGTGACAGACTACTTTGTTATCACTAGCTCGATGAACAGCCGTCAGTTGGACGCTATCGCAGATAATATCCGTGAAAAAGTAGCGGAAGCAGGCTTTAAAGGCAGTCATGTTGAAGGCGATGCAGCTGGAGGCTGGGTCTTGCTAGACCTCGGTGGTGTCGTTGTGCATATCTTCTCAGAAGAAATGCGTGCCCACTATAACCTAGAGAAGCTATGGCATGAGGCGGAGTCTGTAGATATTTCTGAAGCCTTGGCCTAGTAGATGAACTCAGTTGTAGTCAACTGGGTTTCTTTGCTTATTTTAGAAAATAGATAGAAAGGTAAAGGGCGTCGTGTTTTGTTCATCTCGAAACTGAACACGAGCTAAAAGCTGCGAGAAAAAGAGGAACTTCCTTTGTATCTGATGATACAGCAGAAAGCTTCCTATTTTCTCTTAGCTTTTAACGCTCTTTGTATCTTAATTATGGCAACTTATGAAACCTTTGCGGCGGTCTATGATTCGGTCATGGATGACAGTTTATACGATAAATGGACGGATTTTTCTCTGCGTCATTTCCCTAAGACTAAGGAGAGAAAGAAGCTTTTGGAACTGGCTTGCGGGACAGGTATCCAGTCTGTGCGCTTTTCTCAGGCTGGTTTTGATGTGACTGGATTTGACTTGAGCGCGGATATGCTGAAGATTGCGGAGAAAAGAGCTACTTCAGCCAAGCAAAAAATTGATTTTATTGAAGGCAATATGCTGGACTTATCCAAGGTAGGTCAATACGACCTTGTTACGTGCTACTCGGACTCTATCTGCTACATGCAGGATGAGGTCGAGGTAGGAGACGTCTTTAAGGAAGTGTATAGTGCCCTCAATGAAGATGGAGTTTTCATCTTTGACGTGCATTCAACCTACCAGACGGATGAGGTTTTTCCAGGCTATTCTTATCATGAAAATGCGGAAGATTTTGCCATGCTTTGGGACACCTATGAGGACGAAGCTCCTCACTCCATCGTGCATGAGTTGACTTTCTTTATCAAGGAGGCTGACGGTTCCTTTAGTCGCCACGATGAAGTGCATGAGGAGCGGACCTATGAAGTTTTGACCTATGATATTTTGCTGGAGCAGGCTGGTTTCAAGACCTTCAAACTCTATGCGGACTTTGAGGATAAGGAGCCGACAGAGACAAGTACCCGTTGGTTTTTTGTCGCGCAGAAGTAGGAGAACATCATGACCATCACAGGTATTATCGCGGAGTTCAATCCTTTTCATAATGGGCATAAATACCTGCTGGATCAAGCAGAGGGGCTGAAAATCGTTGCCATGTCTGGAAATTTCATGCAACGAGGAGAGCCGGCTATCGTGGACAAGTGGACACGAACCCAGATGGCGCTTGAAAATGGCGCTGATCTGGTAGTGGAATTGCCCTTTTTAGTCAGTGTTCAGGCGGCAGATTTCTTTGGCCAAGGAGCTGTGGATATCTTGGCTCGGTTGGGGATTGATACTCTAGATTTCGGGACAGAAGAAGTTCTGGATTATCAAAAGATATCTGACTTATACACAGAGCAAGGTGCTGAGATGGAGAAATTTGTGGAAAATCTGCCTGATTCACTATCTTATCCCCAGAAAACCCAAGCTATGTGGAAGGAATTTGCAGGTCTTGATTTTTCTGGCAATATGCCCAATCATGTTCTAGCTTTGGCCTATGCCAAGGCGGTTGCAGGACGCAACATCAAGCTTGAGCCGATTCAGCGTCAGGGAGCGGGTTATCATTCTGTGGACAAGGATGTGGACTTTGCCTCGGCGACAGCCCTCCGTCAGCACCAGAGGGACAAAGATTTCTTAGAACGCTTTATGCCTTCTCTTGACCTCTTTGAGCAGGCCAGTAAGGTGAGTTGGGATGATTATTTTCCCTTGCTCCGCTATCAAATCTTGTCAAATCCAGACCTGACGACCATCTATCAGGTCAATCAAGAAATGGCAGTGCGTATCAAGGATGCCATCAAGATAGCCCAGTCTGTGGAGGAATTGGTCGAGGCAGTTGCGACCAAACGTTACACAAAAGCGCGTGTCAGACGCCTCTTGACTTATATCTTGGTGCAGGCCAGAGAAAGCGACTTGCCAGAAGCCATCCATGTCCTTGGCTTTACTGAAAAAGGCAGACAACATCTCAAGTCTCTGAAAGGGCAGGTCCATCTAGTCAGCCGAATTGGCAAAGAACCTTGGGATACCATGACCCAAAAGGCAGACCAGATATACCGACTAGGCCAGCCAAGTATAGCAGAGCAGAATTTTGGCAGAGTGCCCATTAGAATAGAATCAAACTAAGTCTACTGAAAGGTAGGCTTTTTTAGAAGATTTTCGAATAAATAGATAGAAAAGAAAAATCTTGTACAAGTTCCTGACAATTTCTTTCTTTTTGTGTATAATAGTGGAAAAGAGGTAAAATGAGGTATGGTTATGGAAGCAGTTCTTTATTCAACATTCCGAAATCATTTAAAAGACTACATGAAGAAGGTAAATGATGAATTTGAGCCTTTAACGGTGGTCAATAAAAATCCAGATGAGGATATTGTAGTCCTTTCAAAGAGCGAGTGGGATAGTATTCAGGAAACCCTGAGAATCGCTCAAAATAAGGAACTTTCTGACAAGGTCTTGCGAGGAATGGCTCAAGTTCGTGCTGGAGGCACTCAGGTACATGTGATTGAGGAGTGAGAAATGCTGCTCAAATTTACAGAAGATGCCTGGGCGGATTATTGCTATTGGCAAAACCAAGATAAGAAGACATTAAAAAGAATCAATAAATTAATCAAGGATATTCAACGCGATCCTTTTGTAGGAATGGGGAAACCTGAACCACTCAAGTATGACTATCAAGGAGCTTGGTCACGGCGCATTGATGCAGAAAATCGCTTGATTTATATGATGGATGGAGATAGCGTGGCTTTCTTGTCCTTCAAAGATCACTACTAAGTCTACTGAAAGGTAGGCTTTTTATTTTAGAAATTTTAGCTAATAAATTAAAGATAAAGTTTTTTGGAAAATGATAGATTTCCTAAGTTAGAAAATCAGTGAAAAATTTTAGTATAATAATTAGATTCTTGTCTCTTGAATCCGCTTTATAACTCTTATTTTGTGGTATAATGAAGAGAATTGTTAATATAAAAAAATATAATAGACAAACAAATTTTTATATTTATAAACAATGATAAACTCTTATTTATGATTATATAACAGAAAAGAAGAAAATTTCGAAGGATAATTTGTATTTAGATAATACAAGCTAATGATAGGATGGTTCAAATATGGAAGAAAATTATAACTTATCTATAACTCAAATAAAGAATTCTATTAAAGAAAATTCTTTAATTTTGTTTGTCGGTGCAGGGATTTCAGCAAATTCTAATCTACCAACTTGGGGCGAATTGATTCAATCATTAAAAAAAGAGTTGAACTTACCAGAAGAAAGAACAGATAGTCCTCTGAGAATTGCTCAGTATTATTATGATAATTTTGGGAAAAATCAGTACACAAAAAAGATAGAAGAAATTTTCTTTAAGAGGGGATTAAGTAAACCAAATGAGTTACATAAATTAATAGAAAAAATAGCACCAAAACATATTATTACGACAAACTATGATTCACTTCTGGAAAGTCAGTTTGAAAGTGGTTTGTTAAGGTACAATGTAGTAGCTGAAGATAAAGACATCCCCTATACGAGTTCGGAAAGATACTTGATTAAAATGCATGGAGACTTCAGTAAGAAAAATATTGTTTTAAAAGAAGAAGATTATTTAGACTATCCTTTGAACTTCCCAATGATTTCTACTTTAATCCAGTCATTGATAATGAATCATACTTTATTGTTTGTGGGGTATTCTCTAAGTGATTCGACTTTTAATTCAATTTTTAGAATGATTCAAAATACATTTAAATTGGATGCTAAAAATGCTTATTTTTATACTCCCGAGGAACCGTCTATGATCATCCGAGAGTATTACAAAAAGCAAGGAATTATCATTATCTCTAACGAAGAGAATCCAGGTGAGGAGGCATCAGAAAAACAGAAAAAATTGTATTGCAGGACAAAAGATTTTTTAGAGGCTCTATCAGAAAACCGAAGTCAAGATGTAAATAATGCTGATGATTTATGGAATCAACTGGCTTTTTTAGATAGACTTAGTTTTATTGATGCGAAAGATTTTTCTAGATATTCTGCTTTAAAGAAAAGAGCTTTAAACTGGGATGATGAATATCGCTGGTTTGGAAATAATCAATTAACATTTGAAGTTGATGGTCATGAAGAATTACGAAATATGGTATATAAAAAATCTTTATTAAACCGGTTTCTAGATATGGATATTGATGAACCTAGAGATTTAAAGGAGAATCGCTTCTTAAGTGAGGCTTTTAAGTTGTATGAAGAAAAACAATATTCTTTAGCAAAAGCAAAATTTAGAGAACTAGCTAATATAGCATTTCGTCAGAAAGACTATTTTAACTTTTTAGTTTGTGAATTTAATTTTCAGCAAATTAAAATAATTGATAGACGCGAAAAAACACCTAGTTATGCAGAGCCACTTTATGATGGAGAATTAAGCGAATTAACAGAACAAATTATTAACTCGGTTACAGGAGATGAGAAAAAGGTTATAGAATTTTTTAGAGATTCAATCCTTAATCTCAATTTTTTATATAGAAAATTAGAAACTATTAATGAATTATTTGATGAAATTCGTGAAGAGCATGAAAACTATAGAAGAGGAGGATGGTCTTCTAATTATCATCTCTTTAATGCGAAGTTTACAGTAAAAAATCTTTATAATTTTTTAAAATTAAATTGTTTATGTGTTGAACATTATAAGATTTATAAATCAATCGTTAATAGATATTTAGAAATATTATTACTCAGTTATGATAATTCATATGTAAATCCTGAGGCAAGTATTTTCGATAGAACAGCCTCTTGGCTTAAAAATCTAGATTTGGATGATGTCCAATTAATTCTGCCGAGTATAGATTTTAAGGTTGTAAATTTATATTTTAGAAACTATTCATTTAGCAAAATAAAAGTTACTGAGGAAGCGAAAGACTACTTGTTGAATCGAATTACTTATCTTCAAGAAAGACTTGAAATTACTGAATATGAAAACCTCCGAGAACTTAAAAATATACTAACTTTTCTTCCTCTTGTTGATGATATTGACATAGAAAGAGTAATAGAGATTTTAAATACTCAAACACTGTATTATAATTGGAGAGAGGAAATTAGGGGACTTATTAAAATAGTTCTCGCTAATATGGATTCTATTGATAAAAATTCATTGAATTCTAAGATAATTGGGATTGTAAATAAACATTTAAATGAAATTTTGGAGAACAATTTTTCGTTATATTATTCAGTGTATCCACTCTATTCACAGTTACTAGAATACTGCTCAACTGATCAGGAAACTGCAATAGTAGTACTCGAAAAATTTAATACAGATATTTTAAGAATAAAATATAAAAAAGACGATATAAAAAAAATCTTAGAATATTCTGACTTGATATGTCACTTATTTAAGTATTTTGAAGAGGATGTTAAAGATGATATTTTAGATACTCTAAAAGCTTATGAAAAATCAGAAAACATTATTTACCATAAAGTAATTGATCTGATGAGTTCTAAAGTCTATGATTTTCCTCAGATACAAAATAAAATCTACCATTATTTGATTGAAAGAATTAATGATAAAAGAGTTGAGGGGGTTAAAACTTTCCCAGAACCAAGAGAAAAATCTGTATCAGATTTATACAACTTAAGTAGAAAAGGATATTTTTCTGATTTTGAGATTTTAAAAGATATTGAAGAAGATATTCGAGGACTTTATCCTGAAGTAGATTGGACTTGGTTCCATGATAGAAGTGATGATGTTATCCATCGTCTATTAGAATATAGAACTCCCAATAATATTAAAACTTATTTTTCAAAAAATGAAGAAGATAATAAATTGATTAATGAGTATATTTTAAAAGCTCTCGATGAGGATAAACTAATACTTAAGAAATAGACTGAAACAACTAAATAAAAAAACAGTTAATTTATGACAAATTTGACCTTGAAGAGAAGCTGTAATTTCCTAAAGTGAATTTTCAAAGACTTGAAAGCAAAATGTTTGAATCTAGCAGAACACTATTTGGTACAATAATAGGTAATCCATAGCTGTAGAGATTCGGTGGAACTTTTTGATAGTGACAATGAATTGCTTCCTCAAAAATCTAAGGAATTGTAGTCCTAAAATTCACACAAAACTCTTCAATTTGGGTTTGTGAAAATCGGTTTTTTGTGATAGAATATTAAGGAATGTATGTCATTCGATAAACAAATTTAATGAGGTAAAAACATGGAAATCATGACACTTGCGATTGCTGTTTTTGCCGTCATCATTGGTTTAGTCATTGGATATGTCAGCATCTCAGCTAAGATGAAATCATCTCAAGAGGCTGCAGAGTTGATGCTTCTAAATGCTGAACAAGAAGCAACTAATTTACGAGGACAAGCTGAGCGCGAAGCGGATTTATTGCTAAATGAAGCCAAGAGCGAAAGCAAGTCTCTTAAAAAAGAAGCACTATTGGAGGCCAAAGAGGAAGCCAGAAAATACCGTGAAGAAGTGGACGCTGAATTTAAGTCAGAACGTCAGGAGCTCAAGCAAATCGAAAGTCGTTTGACGGAGAGAGCTACGAGCCTTGACCGTAAGGACGACAATTTGACGAACAAAGAAAAAACACTTGAACAAAAAGAACAAAGTATTTCTGATAGAGCAAAAAACCTTGATGCACGTGAAGAGCAATTAGAGGAAGTCGAAAGACAAAAAGAAGCTGAACTTGAACGTATCGGCTCGCTTTCCCAAACTGAGGCTCGAGATATTATCTTGGCTCAGACAGAGGAAAACTTGACCAAGGAAATTGCTAGCCGCATTCGTGAGGCAGAGCAAGAAGTCAAGGAACGTTCAGACAAGATTGCGAAAGATATCTTGGTTCAGGCTATGCAGCGTATCGCTGGTGACTATGTAGCAGAGTCAACAAACTCGACAGTTCACCTACCAGATGATACCATGAAGGGACGCATTATCGGTCGTGAAGGTCGCAATATTCGTACCTTTGAAAGTTTGACAGGGGTAGATGTCATCATTGACGACACGCCAGAAGTGGTAACCTTGTCAGGATTTGATCCGATTCGTCGTGAAATTGCTCGTATGACCATGGAAATGTTGCTCAAGGATGGCCGTATCCACCCAGCTCGTATCGAAGAGTTGGTGGAGAAAAACCGTCAGGAGATTGACAATAAAATCCGTGAATATGGGGAGGCTGCTGCCTATGAGATTGGTGCGCCAAACCTCCATCCAGACTTGATGAAGATTATGGGACGTTTGCAGTTCCGTACTTCTTATGGACAAAATGTCTTGCGTCATTCGATTGAGGTTGCTAAGTTATCTGGTATCATCGCGAGTGAACTTGGTGAAAATGCAGCTCTTGCCCGTCGTGCTGGATTCCTTCACGACATCGGGAAAGCTATTGACCGCGAGGTTGAAGGTAGCCACGTTGAGATTGGTACGGAGTTGGCTCGTAAGTACAAGGAACACCCAGTTGTAGTGAATACGATTGCTAGCCACCACGGCGATGTCGAAGCTGAAAGCGTCATCGCAGTGATCGTTGCTGCAGCAGATGCCTTGAGTGCAGCGCGTCCAGGTGCTCGTAGCGAGTCTCTTGAAAGCTATATCAAGCGTCTCCATGACTTGGAAGAAATCGCAAATGGCTTTGAAGGTGTACAAAACAGCTTTGCACTTCAAGCAGGACGCGAGATTCGTATCATGGTAAACCCAGGACAAATCAAAGACGACAAAGTCACAATCTTGGCTCATAAAGTTCGTGAGAAAATTGAAAACAATCTCGATTACCCAGGAAATATCAAGGTAACCGTGATTCGCGAACTTCGTGCAGTAGATTATGCTAAATAAATAAAAAAGAGCAGTTGAAATATTACTGCTTTTTTGTTACACTAGATAGAAAGACTGTAGAAGGATAACTGACGCGATCATCAGTATTCGAGAGAAATTTTACTTTATTTCACAGACTAACTAAAGGAGACATAATGGCAGACCGAGGCTTGCTAATCGTTTTTTCTGGTCCTTCAGGAGTTGGGAAAGGAACGGTTAGAAGAGAGATTTTTGAGAGTTCTGAGAATCAATTTCAATACTCTGTATCGATGACGACGCGTGCGCAACGTCCTGGTGAAGTGGACGGAGTGGACTATTTCTTCCGTACTCGTGAAGAGTTTGAAGAGCTGATCCGTCAAGGTCAGATGTTGGAATATGCAGAGTATGTCGGTAACTACTATGGAACTCCTCTGACCTATGTCAATGAAACTCTGGACAAGGGAATCGATGTCTTTCTTGAGATTGAAGTGCAGGGAGCCCTTCAGGTTAAGAAAAAGGTTCCAGATGCTGTCTTTATCTTTCTAACACCACCAGATTTGGATGAATTGCAAGATCGTTTGGTAGGTCGTGGAACAGATAGTGCAGAAGTGATTGCCCAACGAATCGAAAAAGCCAAGGAAGAAATTGCCCTCATGCGTGAGTATGATTATGCTATTGTCAACGATCAGGTGCCCCTCGCTGCTGAACGTGTCAAGCGTGTGATCGAAGCAGAACACTTCCGTGTGGACCGTGTTATTGGTCACTACCAGGAGATGTTGCCAAAATCTCCAACTACTCGATAAACTATAGGAAACAGGTACAAGCAAATGATGTTAAAACCCTCTATTGATACCTTGCTAGACAAGGTACCATCAAAATATTCACTCGTAATCTTGGAAGCAAAACGTGCCCACGAACTAGAAGCAGGTGCGCCAGCAACTCAAGAGTTTAAGTCTGAAAAATCAACTCTTCGCGCTTTGGAAGAAATCGAGTCAGGAAACGTTACGATTCACCCAGATCCAGAAGGAAAACGTGAAGCGGTTCGTCTCCGTATCGAAGAAGAAAAACGCCGCAAAGAAGAAGAAGAAAAGAAAATCAAAGAGCAAATTGCTAAAGAAAAAGAAGATGGTGAAAAAATTTAAGGTTGGGGGGACTCAATCTTATTTTTTCTATTGCAAGAATTTACTGACAAGAAGGAGGTGAGAAGATGGCTATTGCAAAGATAATCGTGGATGTTCCCCTGATGCAGACGGACCAGCCATACAGTTACAAGGTCCCTGAGGAATTTGTAGAGATGCTGGAAGTCGGTATGAGGGTCCATGTTCCTTTTGGCAAAGGCAATCGTTTGATCCAAGGAATTGTGCTAGGCTTGGAGTCCCAGTCGGATGAAGAAGCTGCCAATCAGGACTTGAAGGAGATTGCAGAGGTGCTGGACTTTTCCCCTGTTCTCACTCAAGAGCAACTCTGGCTGGCTGAGGAGTTACGCAAGTCCGTCTTTTCTTATAAAATCTCCATTCTAAAAGCCATGCTTCCAGGGTTTTTAAACTCCAGTTATGATAAGATTCTTTATCCTTTGGAAGGTCTCAGTCAGGAAGACCGAGAGCATCTGTTTGGTTCAGAAGATTCGCTAGCCTTTTCTTCTCTAGACCTTGCTAAGCAAGCTGAGATGATGCGCTTGACTAGGAAAGGTCTGCTCCGCTTAGAGTATCAGGCTGTCGATCAGAAGAAGGTCAAGACCCAGTCTTGGTATGAGGTTGATGCTACTCGACTAGAGCAGATTGAGATTTCTGCGCGTGCTAAGAAAAAAGCAGAGCTCAGAGACTATTTGCTGTCTCATCCTAAGAGTGCTCCTCTGGCTAGTTTGTTAGAGTCCTACTCACGCGAGCAAGTCAACTTCTTTGTGGAAAAAGGTGCTGTGTCCATAGTCCAAAAGGAAGTGCAACGCTCAGCTGCTTATTTCGATGGTATTGAAGCCAGCCAACCTTTGGAATTGAATCCTGAACAAAGACAGGCGCGTGATGCCGTTGTCAGTGCTATTGGCAGTCAACAGCCTCCTTTCCTCCTTCAAGGAATTACAGGGAGTGGGAAAACAGAGGTTTACTTGCAGATTATCCAAGGGGCCTTGGATAAGGGTAAGACAGCTATTTTACTGGTACCTGAGATTTCTCTGACGCCACAGATGACGGAGCGGTTCATTGCTCGTTTCGGCGAGAAAGTGGCCATTCTTCACTCAGGCCTGTCCAATGGTGAAAAGTACGATGAATGGCGCAAGGTTGAGCGTGGAGATGCTCAAGTTGTTGTTGGTGCCAGATCAGCCATCTTTGCTCCTCTGAAAAATCTAGGTGTCATGATTATCGACGAAGAGCATGAAGCTAGCTACAAACAAGACAGCAATCCTCGTTATCATGCCAGAGAGGTCGCCATTTTACGGGCCCAGTACAATCAAGCAGCCCTGGTCCTTGGTTCGGCGACACCGAGCTTAGAAAGCCGTGCGCGGGCTGGCAAAGGTGTCTATCAACACTTACGCCTGACCCAACGAGCCAATCCTTTAGCCACCATTCCTGAGGTTCAAGTGATTGACTTTCGTGACTATATCGGGCAGAATGAGACGTCAAACTTTACGCCCCCTTTGCTAGAGGCCATCCAAGACCGACTGGATAAAAAAGAGCAGGTAGTCCTCATGCTCAACCGTCGGGGTTATTCTAGTTTTGTTATGTGTCGGGAGTGTGGAACGGTAGATAGCTGTCCCAACTGTGATATTTCTCTGACTCTCCACATGGATACCAAGACCATGAACTGCCATTACTGTGGATTTTCAAAGGGGATTCCTCATGTCTGTCCCAACTGTCAAAGCCGCAGTATTCGTTACTACGGGACGGGGACTCAGAAAGCTTACGATGAACTGGCAGAACTCTTTCCTCAGGCTCGCATTCTGCGGATGGATGTGGATACGACCCGCAAGAAAGGCAGTCACCAAGCTCTTCTTGACCAGTTTGGCCGAGGGGAAGCGGATATCTTGCTGGGAACTCAGATGATTGCCAAGGGCTTGGATTTTCCAAATGTGACTTTGGTTGGAGTACTCAATGCGGATACGGCCTTGAATCTGCCTGATTTTCGTTCTTCTGAGAGAACCTTCCAACTCTTAACTCAGGTGGCTGGTCGGGCAGGTCGTGCGGAAAAAGCTGGGCAGGTCTTGATTCAGTCATACAATCCGGAGCACTATGCCATTCGTTTTGCAAAAGATCAGGATTATGAAGGCTTTTATGCCTATGAAATGAGTATCAGACGCCAACTTGGCTACCCACCTTATTATTTCACCATTGGGATTACCCTCTCTCACAAGAAAGAAGAAGAGGTTGTCAAACGTGCCTATGAAGTTATGGAAATATTACGCTCAGGTTTATCGGAAACTAGTAAAATCCTTGGACCAACGCCAAAACCCATCGCTCGTACCCACAACCTTTATCATTACCAGATTTTGATTAAATACCGTTTAGAAGATGAGCTGGGTCCAACTCTCAATCGAGTTTTGGCCTTGACTCAAGAACGGGAAAATAGCGAGCTTCGTCTCAGTATTGACCATGAGCCGCAGCAATTTTTATAAGAAGGAGAAGAAATGACAAAATTAATCTTTATGGGAACTCCCGATTTTTCAGCGACAGTTTTGAAGGGGTTGATATCAGACGACCGTTACGAGATTCTAGCTGTTGTGACCCAGCCAGACCGCGCTGTTGGCCGTAAAAAAGTGATCCAAGAAACCCCAGTCAAGCAAGCTGCCAAAGAAGCAGGTCTTCCTATCTACCAACCAGAAAAATTATCTGGGAGCCCAGAGCTGGAAGCTATTATGAATCTAGGAGCGGATGGGATTGTGACCGCTGCTTTTGGGCAGTTTCTCCCAAGCAAACTTCTTGATAGCATGGACTTTGCGGTCAATGTTCACGCTTCCCTTCTTCCCAAACACCGTGGTGGAGCTCCCATTCATTATGCCTTGATTCAAGGGGATGAGGAAGCTGGTGTGACCATTATGGAGATGGTTAAGGAAATGGATGCAGGAGATATGATTTCCCGTCGCAGTATTCCTATCACAGATGAGGACAATGTCGGCACCTTGTTTGAAAAATTGGCAATCGTTGGTCGTGACTTGCTTTTGGACACCCTTCCTGGCTATATTGCTGGGGAGATCAAACCTGAACCACAAGATCCTAGTCAGGTCACTTTCTCGCCAAATATCAAGCCAGAGGAAGAGAAACTGGATTGGACTAAAACCAATCGCCAACTCTTCAACCAAATCCGTGGGATGAATCCTTGGCCTGTTGCCCATACTTTCCTTAAGGGTGACCGCTTTAAGATTTATGAAGCCCTACCAGTAGAAGGTCAGGGAAATCCAGGGGAGATTCTCTCTATTGGCAAAAAGGAATTAATCGTCGCAACGGCTGAAGGAGCTCTATCCCTCAAGCAAGTGCAGCCAGCTGGTAAACCTAAGATGGACATTGCTTCCTTCCTCAACGGAGTGGGACGGACATTGACTGTAGGAGAACGATTTGGTGACTAAAGTAGAAACGGCTAGAAGTCTAGTTCTAGCAGTGTTAGAGGATGTTTTTGTCAACCAAGCATATTCAAATATTGCCTTAAATAAACACCTCAAGGGGAGTCAACTCTCAGCAACAGACAAGGGTTTGGTGACAGAGATTGTCTACGGAACGGTAGCCCGAAAACTCACTCTGGAATGGTACCTGTCCCACTTTATCGAAGACAGAGATAAGCTAGATAACTGGCTCTATATTCTGCTCCTCCTGAGCGCTTACCAACTTCGGTATCTGGATAAGATTCCTAATCACGCTGTTGTTAATGAAGCGGTAGAGCTAGCCAAAGCCCGTAAAAAAGGGAGTGAAAAATTGGTCAACGCCGTCCTTCGTCGTATCTTGCGAGAAGGCTGGCCAGACATTGACAGTATCAAACGCAAAAACAAGCGTGATTCCATTGCTTATTCTCTCCCAGTTTGGCTCGTATCTAAACTTAAGGAAGAATACGGTGAAGAGCGAGCACAAGCCATCTTTAAAAGTCTCTTGGTGCGTAACAAAGCCAGCATCCGGGTGACCAACTTGAGCCGAAAAGAGGAAATCAAAGCTGTGTTAGAGACGACTGATTCCCCTTTGGCGGCCACTGGTTTGGTCAAGGAGCAAGGCCACTTTGCAGGTCATGATTTGTTCGCAGAAGGGGCTATAACCATCCAAGACGAGTCCAGTCAATTGGTTGCTCCGACCCTTGATCTACAAGGTGATGAACAGGTCCTAGATGCCTGTGCCGCTCCGGGTGGAAAAACAGCCCATATGGCCTCTTACCTCACATCCGGTAAGGTGACGGCTTTGGATCTTTATGACCATAAGTTGGACTTGATCCAAGAAAATGCGGAGCGTTTAGGTGTGGCAGATCAAGTGCAAACGCAAAAATTGGATGCCAGAAAGGTGCATGAGTTTTTTGAAAAGGACTCTTTTGATAAGATTTTGGTAGATGCTCCCTGTTCTGGGATTGGACTCTTGCGTCGTAAACCAGACATCAAATACAATAAAGAAACAGCAGATTTCATGTCCTTACAGGAAATTCAGCTGGAAATATTAGGTAGTGTTTGTCAAACGCTACGTAAAGGTGGTATAATAACGTATAGTACCTGTACTATTGTCTCTGAGGAGAACTTTCAAGTCGTTGAGGCGTTTTTAGAAAGTCATCCCGAGTTCGAGCAGGTTAAACTAGAACACGAATGTAAAGATATCCTGAAAGATGGCTGCATCCTGATTACTCCAGAATTGTATGGAAGCGATGGATTCTTCATTAGCCAATTTCGTAAGATATCAGATTAGGAAGGAACTGACACAATGGAAATAGCATTATTAACAGATGTTGGTCAGAAACGAACAAATAACCAAGACTATGTCAATCACTTTGTCAACCGAGCAGGACGCACTATGATCATCTTGGCTGACGGGATGGGAGGACACCGTGCAGGAAATATCGCTAGTGAGATGGCGGTAACAGACCTTGGTGTGGCTTGGGTGGATACCCAAATTGACTCAGTCAATGAAGTTCGTGAGTGGTTTGCCCACTACCTGGAGATTGAAAATCAAAAAATTCATCAACTAGGTCAGGACGAAGCCTACAGAGGTATGGGAACAACGCTAGAAGCTGTTGCTTTTATTGACAACCAAGCCATCTATGCTCACATTGGGGATTCTCGTATCGGTTTGATTCGTGGAGAAGAATACCACCAGTTGACGAGTGACCATTCCTTGGTCAACGAATTGCTCAAGGCTGGTCAATTGACTCCAGAAGAAGCAGAAACTCACCCTCAAAAGAATATCATCACCCAGTCTATCGGACAAAAAGATGAAATCCAGCCAGATTTTGGGATGATTACACTGGAGTCAGGAGATTATCTCTTGCTCAATAGTGATGGTTTGACCAATATGATTTCGGCAAGCGAGATTTATGATATCGTAACCAGCGATATTTCCCTAGCAGACAAGGCGGCAACCCTTATTCGTTTCGCTAACAATGCAGGAGGTTTAGACAACATTACGGTTGCCCTTGTTTACATGAACGAGGAGGCAGCAGAATGATCCAAATCGGCAAGATTTTTGCCGGGCGGTATCGGATTGTCAAGCAGATTGGTCGAGGAGGCATGGCAGATGTTTACTTGGCCAAGGATTTGATCCTAGACGGGGAAGAAGTGGCAGTGAAGGTCCTGAGGACCAACTACCAGACGGACCCGATTGCTGTGGCACGTTTCCAGCGTGAAGCGAGGGCCATGGCGGATCTGGACCATCCTCATATCGTTCGGATAACAGATATTGGTGAGGAAGACGGTCAACAGTACCTAGCTATGGAATACGTAGCAGGTCTTGACCTCAAGCGTTATATCAAAGAACACTATCCTCTTTCAAATGAAGAAGCAGTTCGGATCATGGGGCAAATCCTCTTGGCCATGCGCTTAGCCCATACTCGAGGAATTGTTCACCGGGATTTGAAACCTCAAAATATCCTCTTGACACCTGACGGCACAGCTAAGGTCACGGACTTTGGGATTGCTGTAGCCTTTGCGGAGACTAGTCTGACCCAGACCAACTCAATGTTAGGCTCTGTTCATTATTTGTCACCTGAGCAAGCGCGTGGTTCTAAAGCGACCTTCCAGAGTGATATCTATGCAATGGGGATTATCTTCTATGAGATGCTGACGGGACATATCCCTTATGATGGGGATAGCGCGGTGACCATCGCCCTCCAGCATTTCCAGAAGCCACTTCCGTCCGTCATAGCTGAAAATCCATCTGTCCCTCAGGCTTTAGAAAATGTTGTCATTAAGGCAACTGCTAAGAAGTTGTCAGATCGTTATCAGTCTGTTTCAGAAATGTATGTGGACTTGTCAACTAGCTTGTCTTATAATCGTCGGAATGAACCGAAACTGGTCTTTGACGATGCGAGTAAGGCAGACACTAAGACTTTACCTAAAGTTCCACAAAGTACACTGACGTCTATTCCTAAAGCGCCTGCGCAGGAAGAGCGTCCTCAGCCAAAGAAAGCTACTCAACCAGTCACTGAGCCAGCACCTGCACCAAAGCCAGCTAAAAAACGGAAGTTTAAAGCTCGCTATATGATTCTTTTAGCTAGTCTTCTATTGGTTGTAGCCTCTTTAATCTGGATTTTGTCAAGAACACCTGCAACGATTCCTATTCCTGACGTGGCCGGACAAACCGTTGCAGAGGCCAAAGAAGCACTCAAAAAATCCAAGTTTGAAGCTGGCGAAGAGAAATCGGAGGCTAGTGATACAGTAGCGGAAGGACGCGTTATTCGAACCGATCCTGAAGCAGGCAGCGGCCGAAAAGAAGGGACCAAGGTCAATTTGATTGTTTCTTCTGGTAAGCAATCCTTCCAATTGAGCAATTACGTCGGACGCAAGTATACAGAAGTTGTAGCTGAACTCAAGGAGAAAAAGGTACCAGAAAATCTAATTCAGATGGAAGAGGAAGAATCCAGCGAAAGCGAACCAGGAACTATCCTCAGACAAACCCCCGCTTCGGGTTCGACTTATGACCTTTCAAAAGCCACCACGATTACCTTAACAGTTGCCAAGAAGGTGACCAGTGTCAGCATGCCTAGCTACATCGGCTCAAGTCTCGAATTTACTAAGAATAATCTGACTCAGATTGTCGGAGTAAAAGAGGCTAATATTGAGGTTATTGAAGTATCGACTGCTTCTGAAGGAACAGCAGAGGGTACGGTTGTAGATCAAACACCAAAAGCTGGTGAAAAGGTTGATCTTGCTAGCACACGTATCAAGATTTCGATTTACAAACCGAAAACACCACCGTCAACTTCATCCTCTAACCCTGCTCAACGAGGGAACCAGGGTTCTACAACAACACCAAATCAAGGGAACCAGCAAGGAAATCAACAAGGGAATAATCCTCCAACGAATCAACCAAACAATGAAGGAAACCGCGAAAGTTCTCGAGATTAAACGAATCTTTGTCATGATTTCATGACAAAGATTTTTTTTCACAAGATTTTGTGATAAAATATAGGAAGTAGAAAAAAGGAGGAGAAAATGGACGAATCGAGAGAGTTGAATGCCGTCATTGATGTGATTATGCTAGCAGGAACCATTCTCCTGAAAAGTGGCTCAGAGATTCATCGGGTTGAGGATACTATGATCCGTATTGCCCATTCGCAGGGAATAATGGATTGCAATGTTCTTGCCATGCCCGCAGCTATTTTCTTTTCTATTGAAAATACCAATATTTCTCGGATGAAACGGGTGACCTCATCCTCTTATAACATTGAAAAAGTCTGTGATGTCAACCAAGTATCACGGGAGCTTGTGGGCGGGCAGATTGATCTCTCGACAGCCTTTAAAAAGCTCAAAGAAATTGGTAATCAAGCCCTTCCTTATACAAAGTTCCAAGTGACTGTAGCAGCGACCCTCAGTGCCCCTTTCTTCTCGATTATGTTTGGGGGCAATGTTTATGACGCTTTTGGTGCAGCTATTGCAACTTTATTTGGATTTGCCTTCTCTCTCTATGTCGAGAAGTTTGTCCGCATTCCTTTTGTAACGGCCTTTGCAGGTGCCTTTGTTTTCGGCTTGATCGCCCAGTTCTGGGCCCGCTATACAGGCTTTCCTTCGACAGCAGACCTGATTATAGCAGGAGCGGTCATGCCCTTTGTTCCAGGGATTGCTCTGACAAATGCGGTACGGGATATCATGACCAACCATATCAACTCTGGTATGAGCAAGATGTTTGAATCCCTGCTCATTACCCTCGCTTTAGGGGCCGGTACCTCCGTCGCCCTAGTTTTGATGACATAAGATGACTCTAACAAGTATTTTACTCCAAGCAGTAGCGAGTTTACTCGCCATCATCACCTTTCTAATCGTACTGAATGTTCAACGCTCCATGCTCCTACCTGGTGGTATTTTGGGAATGGGCGTTTGGCTCCTCTATCTCGTGCTCAAAGAACCAACCAATGTTATTATTGCGACCTTTATCGCAGCAGTAATTGGCTCTTGCATCAGTCAGATTTTAAGTATTGTCTATAAGACACCAGCGGTGGTCTTTGTCTTGGCCATTCTTGCCCCCTTGGTGCCGGGTTATTTATCCTATCGAACGACAGCTTTCTTTGTGACAGGCGATTACAGCCATGCTATTGCCAGCGCGACTTTGGTGGTTATGTTAGCTCTTGTTATTTCTATTGGAATGGCAAGTGGAACGGTGATTTTAAAGCTTTATTACTACATCCGAAAACAACGAGGAATCTCTTCCTAATACAATCAAAGCAAAGACTTGATTTGTTGAATCAAGTCTTTTTTCTCTCTTTTGTCCCTATTTGTGATAAAATAGAATGAAACGATTTTTTACAATGAATGAAAAAACAGAGGTAAATATGACAATCGGTATTGATAAGATTGGTTTTGCGACCAGTCAATATGTCTTGAAATTACAAGACTTAGCAGAAGCAAGGGGAGTTGACCCCGAAAAATTTAGCAAGGGACTCTTGTTAAATGAAATTAGTATTGCGCCACTGACTGAGGACATTGTTACCTTGGCAGCTAGTGCAAGCAACTCTATTTTATCAGACAAAGAAAAAGAAGAAATCGATATGGTCATCGTGGCGACCGAGTCAGGGATTGACCAGAGTAAGGCAGCGGCAGTCTTTGTTCATGGCTTGTTAGGCATTCAGCCTTTCGCCCGTAGCTTTGAAATCAAAGAAGCCTGCTATGGAGCGACAGCTGCCCTTCATTATGCTAAATTGCATGTGGAAAATTCTCCAGAGTCTAAGGTTTTGGTCATTGCCAGTGATATTGCCAAGTATGGTGTGGGAACTCCAGGTGAACCAACTCAGGGTGCTGGAAGTGTGGCGATGCTAATCACTCAAAATCCACGCATCATGGCCTTTAACAATGATAATGTTGCCCAAACGAGAGACATCATGGATTTCTGGCGTCCGAACTACTCAAGCACTCCTTATGTAAACGGCATGTACTCGACCCAACAGTATCTTGATTGCCTGACAACGACTTGGGATGAATATAAGAAACGCTATGACTGGACTATGGATGACTTTGCGGCTATCTGCTTCCACTTGCCTTATCCTAAGTTGGCCCTAAAAGGCTTGCGCAAGATGATGGACAAGAACTTATCTCAAGAGAAAAAGGATAGTCTGCAAGAAAACTTTGACAAGTCCATTCTCTACAGTCAGATGATTGGAAATATCTACACAGGTTCTCTCTTCCTCGGCCTCCTTTCTCTTTTGGAAAATGCAGAGACTTTGAAGGCTGGAGATAAAATTGCCCTCTACAGTTACGGAAGTGGAGCGGTTTCAGAGTTCTTTAGTGGAGAGCTGGTAGAAGGTTATGAAACTTATCTTGATAAGGATCGCTTGAGTAAACTTAAACAACGTACAACATTGTCTGTTGCAAACTATGAAAAAGTCTTCTTCGAAGAGGTGCAGTTGGATGAGTCTGGTTCAGCCCAATTTGCAGGTTATGAACATCAAGACTATGCCTTGGTTGAAATTGTCGACCACCAACGCCGTTATAGCAAGGTTGAAAAATAATGAAGATAAGTTGGAATGGATTTTCTAAAAAATCATACCATGAGCGCCTTGAGTTGTTACAAGCTCAGGCGCTCCTTAGTCCTGAAAGGCAAACGAGTCTGGAGCAGGATGAACAAGTCAGCTTGGCGGTTGCAGATCAGCTGAGTGAGAATGTGGTGGGAACTTTTTCTCTGCCTTATTCGATCATTCCAGAACTTTTGGTGAATGGTCAGGACTACACAGTTCCTTATGTGACAGAAGAGCCCTCAGTGGTTGCTGCGGCCAGCTATGCCAGCAAAATCATCAAGCGAGCAGGTGGCTTTACTGCTCAAGTACATGAGCGCCAGATGATCGGTCAGGTGGCCCTTTATCAAGTTGCTGATCCTGAACAAGCGCAAGAGAAGATTGCCAGCAAGAAAGCCGAACTCTTGGAACTTGCCAATCAAGCCTATCCTTCTATCGTCAAACGTGGTGGTGGGGCGCGTGATTTGCATGTAGAGCAGATCAAAGGTGAAACAGACTTTCTCGTTGTTTATCTTCATGTCGATACCCAGGAAGCCATGGGGGCCAATATGCTCAATACCATGCTAGAAGCCTTGAAGCCAGTCTTAGAAGAACTCAGTCAGGGACAGAGCCTCATGGGGATTCTGTCCAACTACGCGACCGATTCTCTGGTGACAGCAAGCTGTCGTATCGCCTTTCGCTACTTGAGCCGACAAAAGGATGAAGCCAGAGAAATAGCAGAGAAAATAGCTTTGGCTAGCCAGTTTGCGCAGGCAGATCCTTACCGAGCAGCTACTCACAATAAAGGGATTTTTAATGGTATCGATGCCATTTTAATCGCCACGGGTAATGACTGGCGTGCTATCGAAGCTGGGGCCCATGCCTTTGCCAGTCGAGACGGGCGCTATCAAGGTCTCAGTCGATGGAGTCTAGATAGGGACACAGAAGAATTGGTCGGTGAGATGACCTTACCCGTGCCGGTAGCGACCAAGGGTGGCTCTATCGGTCTCAACCCACGTGTAGCTCTCAGTCATGAACTACTAGGAAATCCTTCTGCCAAGGAATTAGCTCAGATTATCGTTTCTATCGGTCTCGCCCAAAACTTTGCGGCCCTCAAAGCCTTGGTGAGTACGGGCATCCAGCAAGGTCACATGAAGTTACAGGCCAAATCCTTAGCTCTCCTAGCAGGTGCTAGTGAGTCTGAAGTTACTCCCCTCGTTGAGCACCTCATCGCAGATAAAACCTTTAACTTAGAGACAGCCCAGCGCTATCTCGAAAACTTAAGATCATAAAAAACTCAGACGAATTCGTCTGAGTTTTTTGTACTTAAATACTTTTTCCAGGTAATAGGGTGACTGGTAAGAAGTAACCAGTTGTCGCGACTTCCTTGCCTTCGATCTTCTGCAAGAGAAGATCAACAGTGAGTTGGGCAATCTCTTCCAAGGGTTGCTTGATGGTCGCCAGTTGAGGGTAGTAGTTTTCGATAAAGTAAGTCCCATCATAGCCGATGACTTTGAGCTCTTCAGGAACAGAGATTCCCAGTTCCTGAGCTATTTTGATAACCAAGATGGCTGTCAGATCATCTGAAGCAAAGATAGCATCTGGTTTCTGATGAGTCAAGATATTCTTGATTTCCATTTCCTTTCTGACGGGAGAAAAGTCACTCGAAACATTGATAATAGGCGCTTTTGGGAGTACAGAGGCAAAACCAGCATGACGCAGTCCAGTAGGCGAATTGGAATTGTCATTCCCTGTAATCATGATAATAGACTGGGCACCTGTCTTGACCAAGGTTTGGGCAGCGAGAACCCCGCCACCGTAGTTGTCAGAGGAGACAACAGGAATGTCTGGAGACAAGTTTCGGTCAAAGGAAATGATTGGCGCTGTTACACGATTGTAGTCTTCAATTCCCAAGTTATGACTACCAGAAATGATACCGTCGACCTGATTGGCCTCTAGCATTTCGATGTACTCCCGTTCCTTCTTAGAGTCGTGCTCGCTGTTACAGATGATGGTCTTGTATCCATTTTTAAAGAGTTGGTGTTCCAACTTATCAATCAATTCTGCATAGAAAACATTGGAAATATTTGGGAAAATTAAGCCAATCAACTTAGCTGATTTTCCTTGGAGGCTACGAGCTAAATTGTTGGGCTTATAGCCCAATTCTCTCATGGCTTCATTGACCTTGAGAATGGTTTTTTCAGACAGATAACCTTTTTTATTGATAACCCGAGAAACGGTAGTAGGGCTGACACCAGCAAGTTTTGCGACATCAGTTAGTTTTGCGACCATAATCTATTTCATAGTAGGTTCCGGTTGGGTTTCCAGATTTGATCAGGATACCATTTTGATCGGCATTCGGAAAGACGCGACCAGAAAATACTTTTTCTCCTTTATTGATAAAAATTTCAAAAACAGAATTGTCGATGAAGATGTTAGCAGTAGTAGTTTGCTTGTCGATTGGGCAAGAACGAGTGCTTCCAAATTCTTGGGCGTACTGCTCACCAGCCTGGCTACGATCCACTGTCACTTGACCATTTACAAGGTCAAAGTTGATTGAAAGTCCCTTGCCTTCTTTGTCGGCAAGTAAGACAATCTCGCTCTGGCTATTGGCTTCCAAGTTGAGCTCGAGTTCATAGCTGTTATTGGTTTGAGCACGATTTGAAAAGGGTTCTTCAGAGACACGAAGGTCCTTGATAGCTGCGACAGGGTATTGGTAGAGTTTGCCATCTTTGATAGTGAGTTCCTTGACCAATGAGAAAGTTCCTTGGTGGTCAAAACGATCAGATGGGTAGGCTACATCTGGTAGTCCAAGCCAACTAACTGCTAGAGAGCGTCCGTCTGGAGCGTTGAAGGCTTGCGTTGCATAAGCTTCGAAACCATAGTCTAGATTTTGCAATGGAGAGACATCTACCATTTTAGCATTTTCAGGATCAAAAGAAGCCCCGATTTTGTACATGTTTGGATAGATATTATCATAGTCTAGAACACTCTTATCCAATCCTTGCGGGCAGTAGAGAAGTACAGGTTGTTCACCGATAAAGACCAGATTTGGACATTCCATCATATAGGCAGTACGGTCGTTGGCAAAGTCTAGGTCACCAACTGCTTGCCAGTTGGTGTAATCATTATCTATAGCTTTGTAGAGACGAACAAAGCCTTTTTTCTCCAAGTCCTGTCCACCCACGATAGCATAATATTGCCCCTTAAAGTTGAAAATTTGTGGGTCGCGGAAGTGGTCGGTAGAGTCTGCTGGCTGGTCAATCAAGACCTTGTCAATCTTCGAGATCTTGCCATCTTTTCCCAAAAGAGCACCAACCTGGTAAGGGTGACGAATCCAGTTTTCATCACGGACATTTCCAGTATAGAATAGGAACAACTGATCGCCAAACTGCATGGCAGATCCAGAGTAGGCCCCGTGGCTATCTAATGGAGTATCAGGCAAAACTTTGACTCCAGTTTCTGTAAAGTGCACTAAATCATCACTTTCAAGCTGCACCCAAGATTTCAAACCATGAGCTGCACCAAAGGGGAAGTTTTGGTAAAAGAGAATCCATTTACCATCAAAATAGGAAAAGCCATTTGGGTCATTGAGAAGCCCCATTTTAGGCTCGACATGGTAATGAGTATGCCATGGAGATTGTGCCATCTTTTCCTTGATTTGCTTGATTTCATCATTAGACCAGTCTTCATAGCGTCTATAACGGCGCTCAGTTGTCCATTCCATTTTATCTTTCCTCCTAAAGTTCTACTACCTTAATAGTAAACGTTTTCGACCAAAAAAGCAAGTCTTTTATGTTAAAAAATAGCAAAAAATGTCAAACGGTTGCCATAAATCAAGTAAAGGAAATCTAACAAATTTTCACGAAAAAATGAAAGAAAATGTAAATAAAAACCTTTATTCCTCAAGTTTAAAGATATTTTTTTGAGGAAAAAGAGAATTTCCCTCAAAAACGAGCAAAAATAATCAGAGGAAAAAGAAAGGGAATAAAAATTTCTGCAAAACGCTTGACATATTTTAGAAACATGATAAAATAATAGTCGTAGGGCGGATAAAATCGCTTTCAAACACTTTACAAAATTTTATATAAGGAGATTTTTGCAAATGAACAATCAGGATATTGCAAAAAAGGTCATCGAAGCCCTTGGCGGACGTGAGAATGTCAACAGTGTAGCCCACTGTGCGACTCGCCTCCGTGTGATGGTTAAAGATGAAGCGAAAATTAACAAAGATGCTATCGAGAACTTGGAAAAAGTTCAAGGTGCTTTCTTTAACTCAGGTCAATACCAAATCATCTTTGGTACTGGTACAGTAAACAAGATGTACGATGAAGTCGTAGCTCTTGGGTTGCCAACATCTTCTAAAGAAGACATGAAAGCAGAAGCTGCAAAACAAGGAAATTGGTTCCAACGTGCCATCCGTACTTTCGGTGACGTCTTCGTTCCAATCATTCCAGTTATCGTAGCAACTGGTCTCTTCATGGGTGTTCGTGGTCTCTTGACTGCTCTTGGAATGACACTTCCAGAAGATGTGACAACTTATACTCAGATCTTGACAGACACTGCCTTTATTATCTTGCCAGGTTTGGTTGTTTGGTCAACTTTCCGTGTATTCGGTGGTAACCCAGCTGTTGGTATCGTTCTTGGTATGATGCTCGTTTCTGATTCACTTCCAAATGCCTGGGCTGTTGCGTCTGGTGGTGAAGTAACTGCAATGCAGTTCTTCGGATTTATCCCAGTTGTAGGTTTGCAAGGTTCAGTTCTTCCAGCCTTCATCATCGGGGTTGTCGGAGCTAAGTTTGAAAAAGCAGTTCGTAAGGTTGTTCCAGATGTACTTGACCTCTTGGTAACACCGTTTGTAACACTCCTTGTAATGTCAATCCTTGGATTGTTTGTTATCGGACCAGTCTTTCACGTTGTTGAAAACTACATTCTCATTGGAACAAAAGCTATTCTTAACTTGCCATTCGGACTTGGTGGTTTCTTGATTGGTGGAGTTCACCAATTAATCGTCGTATCAGGTGTTCACCACATCTTCAACTTGCTTGAAGTTCAATTGCTTGCTGCTGACCACGCTAACCCATTCAACGCTATCATTACTGCAGCTATGACTGCTCAAGGTGCTGCAACTGTTGCCGTTGGTGTGAAAACTAAAAATCCTAAACTTAAAACTCTTGCTTTCCCAGCTGCTCTTTCTGCCTTCCTAGGTATTACTGAGCCTGCTATCTTCGGGGTTAACTTGCGTTTCCGTAAGCCTTTCTTCCTTTCATTGATTGCTGGTGCAGTCGGTGGTGGACTTGCTTCAATCCTTGGACTTGCTGGTACTGGTAATGGTATCACAGTCATCCCTGGTACAATGCTTTACATTGGGAATGGACAACTTCTACAATACCTTCTTATGGTAGCTGTATCCTTTGCACTTGGTTTTGCTCTTACTTACATGTTTGGTTACGAAGATGAAGTAGAAGAGGTTGCAGGAGCAATTTCTGAAGCTGAAACAGATCGTTTGACTGAAGAAGCAGTAACTGGTACTGTGATTTCACCAAGCGAAGGTGTTATCCAAACACCAATCGTTGGTGATGTCGTTGCTCTTTCAAATGTGAATGATCCAGTCTTCTCAAGTGGAGCTATGGGACAAGGTATTGCTGTAAAACCGAGTGAAGATGTTGTTTACGCACCAGCTGATGCTGAAGTGACAATTGTCTTCCCAACAGGACATGCTTATGGCCTAAGAACAGCTAACGGAGCTGAAATCTTGATCCACGTCGGTATCGATACGGTGACAATGAACGGTGAAGGCTTTGAACAAAAGGTTGCTCAAGGCGACAAGGTCAAAGCTGGTGACATTCTCGGAACCTTTGACTCAAACAAAATCGCTGCCGCAGGTCTTGACGACACAACAATGGTTATCGTAACCAACACTGCAGATTACGCTTCTGTAACACCAGTCGCAAGTGGTTCAGTTGTCAAGGGCGACGCGATCATCGAAGTGAAAGCCTAATCCTCTTCAAGAATCAAATCTAAAAACAAAACGAACAAATGACATGTTTGTTCGTTTTTGCTTGAATGGTAAGATTTACAGAGGAAAATCTAAAATATAGAGAAATCTAGACTTTCAAAATATGCTATAATAAAGAAAATAAAAACAAGAGGTTTATCATGACAAAATTATACGGAAGCTTAGAAGCAGGCGGTACAAAGTTTGTCTGTGCTGTCGGTGATGAAAACTTTAACATTGTAGAAAAAACACAATTTCCTACAACAACTCCTATCGAGACCATCGATAAAACCATTGAGTTCTTCTCAAAATTCGATAACCTTGCTGGTCTTGCTGTCGGATCATTTGGTCCAATCGATATCGACAAAAACTCCAAAACCTATGGCTTTATCACAACGACTCCAAAACCTCACTGGGCAAATGTCGACTTGCTTGGTGCCCTTCGTCGTGCTCTTAATGTACCCATGTATTTCACCACAGACGTAAACAGCTCTGCCTACGGTGAAGTAGTTGCCCGCAACAATGCTGGCGGCCGTATCGAGAACTTGGTCTACTACACAATCGGTACAGGGATCGGTGCAGGTGTTATCCAACGTGGTGAGTTTATCGGTGGTGTCGGTCACCCTGAAATGGGGCATTACTATGTAGCTAAACATCCAATGGATATTGAAAAAGAATTCAACGGTGTTTGTCCATTCCACAAGGGCTGTTTGGAAGGCTTTGCGGCTGGACCAAGTTTGGAGGCTCGTACAGGTATTCGTGGTGAAAACATCGAACTCAACAACTCTGTTTGGGACGTCCAAGCCTACTATATCGCTCAAGCTGCTGTCAACGCGACAGTGACTTTCCGACCAGATGTCATCGTCTTTGGTGGTGGCGTGATGGCACAGCAACACATGCTGGACCGTGTACGTGAGAAATTCACAGCTCTTCTCAATGGCTATCTACCAGTACCAGACGTGCGTGACTACATTGTCACTCCAGCAGTCGCAGGCAATGGCTCCGCTACACTTGGAAACTTTGTCCTTGCTAAGAGTGTCGCAAAATAAAACAAACAGAAAATCCGCTTTGGCAACCAAACGGATTTTTCTATTCTCAAAACATCTGCCAGAAGAAATCAATAATATAGGTCAAACCATAAGTATAAACCACTAGAGTAAAGGGCTTGGTCAGAATGATGATAATCATATAGCGCTTGAAGGTCATCTTGGTGAGGGCAGCCAGCATGCAGAGAAAGTCAGCTGGACTGACAGGCCAGATCATCATAAAGATAAAGAACCGCTCGAAACGATTGCCCTTATCTAGCCAACCGATATACTTGTCATAGGTGCGCTTGCTGACGACGGACTGGACAAAGGCAGCTCCATAGAGACGGACGAGGTAAAAGATAATGGCACAGCCAATCACGATTCCGATATAGTTATAGATGGTTCCGATGATGTGGCCGTAAATAAAGACCCCAGCCACTGAGGTCAAAGCTCCCGGAATGATTGGAACAACGGTTTGTAGGATCTGTAAAAAGATAAAGAGTGGTGGTCCCCAAACCCCAGCTTGCTGGATAAAGGCCGATAGGGTTTCCTTGGATTGTAAAACACCCGCCTGATAGGCCCAAATACAGAAAATCAAGGTGCCGACTCCCCCAACGATAGATGAAATATTGATGACTTGCTGTAGAAGGGGAGAAACAGCTTTCATTTGCTTATCCTGTGACATGTAAACTCCTCATAGATAGTATGATTCTACTATACCATATTTTATGGAGAAAAACTATCTGGATTATCTGACTGGTGAAATAAGTGTGGTAAAATGAGAATAAGAAAATGATGGTATAGAATGAGGGGTATCATGTTAGGTTTAAACTTTAAAGGAAGCTGGCGCCAATATCAAAAACAGGTCTTGGATCGTTTTCAGGACTATCAAGCAGACGGCCATGTTCATCTAGTGGCCGCTCCAGGGTCTGGAAAGACAACCATTGGTATCGAGCTAATCGCTCGTTTTGGCAACCCAGCCCTCATCTTAGTTCCGACTGTAACCATTCGTGAACAATGGGTGGATAGAATACAAACTGCTTTTCTAGAGGATTGTCAGAGGCTTTCAGACCTCGTTTCCCAAAACTTAAAGGAGATGAAGGTATTAACGATTGTGACCTATCAGGCTTTTCATAGTGCCATGAACCAACTTCAATCACAAGAAGATGGAGAAGCAGAGGATTTTGTGGGGTTTGATTTGCTTGCAAGCCTAAGAGCTCAGAAAGTTGCTACTCTTTGTTTGGACGAATGCCACCACCTGCGCAATGAATGGTGGAAAAGTCTGGAAGCCTTTCGCAAGCAGTATGGACCGCTGAAACTCATCTCCCTGACAGCGACACCACCATATGACAGCGATCCTGAACTCTGGGAACGCTATATCCGAATGTGCGGGGAGATCGATCAAGAAATCACGGTACCTGAACTAGTCAAGGAAGACACTCTTTGCCCTCATCAGGATTTTGTCTATATGTGCTCACCAACAGCTGAAGAGGCGGAACGTCTCAAACAGTTTGAGGAGACTAAGTGGGACTATATTCATCACCTTATAGTCGATCCTGATTTTCAAACATTTGTAGCAGGGTCTAAGGTCCTCAAAGGGGATATTTCATCTGATTTGCTTTTAGAAGATCCCAAGTACTTGTCTGCTATGTTGATTTATATGCATTCTCAGGGGTTAACGATTCCTCCCTCTTTGCAAAATTTACTGGGAACCCAGAGGCTTCCAACATTGACCTCCTACTGGTTGGAGACGCTGTTGCAGAGCATACTCTATCAGACACCAGATTGGTATGAGGATCCAGATGGATATAGGAAAAAGTTAGAGGCTGACTTGAAGGCGCGTGGGTTGGTGGAAAAACGTCAGGTTTATCTGGTTAAGTCTAAGGCTTCTGACCAGCTTTTAACCCAATCTCTAGGGAAGTTGTCTGCCATTGCCGATATCTTTTTGACGGAGTATGAGAGTCTAGGTCAGGAACTGAGACAGTTAGTACTAGCTGACTATATTCGCAAGGATTTTGCCACCTATCTGGGAGATAATCAGGCAACCATTTCTCAGTTGGGGGTTCTCCCTTATTTTGAAAGCATTCGTCGAAAAGCTCAGGAGCAAGAAATACCTGTGTCATTGGCTGTCTTGTCAGGTAGTGTCGTTATTTTGCCTACCGATGTGGCAGCAGAGTTGAAGGAATTCTTGCCTCAGGTTCCTCTTAGTTTCTCATCTATTGGTCACTTGGATCCAAAAGATTATGTGCAGGTTGGTTTTCCGAGCTCAGCTAAGGGAATCGTGGCGGCAGTGACGGAGCTTTTTCAACGAGGGCGGATTCAAGTCCTAGTCGGAACCAAATCTCTCCTCGGAGAGGGTTGGGATGCTCCTTGTGTTAATTCCCTAATCCTCGGAAGCTTTGTGGGGAGCTTTATGTTGAGTAACCAGATGCGCGGGCGTGCCATTCGTATCTGGCCGGGACATCCAGAAAAGACCAGCAACATCTGGCATCTGGTAGCCGTTCAAGCGCAAGCACTTATCACTTTTCCTGGTGAGGAGCCTAGACCAGAGAGCAATCAAGATCTGCAGACCTTGTCGCGACGGATGGAGCATTTTCTTGGATTGGCCTATAATCAGGAGAGTATTGAGACCGGTTTGGATCGTTTGGATTTTCCAAAGCCCCCTTTTAAGAAAAAGCAAATTAGTGAGTACAATGAGCGAGTTAAGAGTCTCTCCAAGGATCGAGCAGGCTTGAGACAAAAATGGCAAGATGCTCTTGTCGTAGCGGATCAATTTGAGATAGTTACAGAAGTCGCAACCCAAAAACAGAAGGTCCCAGTCATGCTCTTGCTTGATGCATTAAAATGGGTTCGCATGTCATTGCTCTTGTTGGCAGTGGATTTGTTGGTCTTGCTATTTAGACTGAGATTAATCGGTGTTTGGTGGCTTACGACAGCATGTCTCCTCTTTTTGGCTTTTGCATCTTGGCGCTACCTCTGCTATAAGAGTCCCTATAAACGCTTGCAGTCTCTGGGTGAGCAAATCCGAAAGGCTCTGCTAGATTCGGGGCATCTAACGGATGATCAATCCCGTGTTCAGGTAGAGGAGGACAAGGAAAACTATATGGTTTTTGCCTATCTCAAGGGAGGAAGCATGAGAGACAAGGAGTTGTTTGCACAGACTGTGGGAGAATTCTTTGCTCCAGTGGACAACCAGCGCTATCTGTTAGTAGCTCAAAAAGCCCCAGCTGGCCAATCCAAGTATTTCGTAGTTCCTAGCCTCTTTGAAAAACGCAAGGAAGAAGCACAGAAATTCCTCGACTTTCTGAGACCGACTATCGGACGTTATCACCTCGTCTATACACGAACAGAGGCCGGGCGGAAAATCCTTCTCGAAGCTCGTATCAAAGCTCTCTCCAATAAAAATGACCGTACCTTGACTAAGAAGAAGGTTAAAAGCCGATTGGAGTAGGGGAGTTTACAAGAGATAAATAAGTAAATTCTCTTAAAATATAAACACAATTAGAGACAGTAAGAGACGATTGACTAGTTCAAGTAAGAAGGAGAAGAAAGTTAAAGTAGAAGAAATAGAACAAGTAGCTGGATAAGGACTACCCCTTAGAAATGGATTTCTAAGGGGATTTTTGTGGATTCGTGGTATAATTTTTATAAAAGTAGGCGCTATGAAATATTTTGTTTTTTAGAAAGAAATACTATGGATGATAGATTTATTACATTAAAGCACATTGATACTTCAGTAGCCGCTAAAAATGTTGCTAAATTACTTGAAGAAAATAAAACTTATTTCTTAAATGGGAACTGGGGTTCTGGAAAAACAGAATTTCTAGTTGAAGTTGGTAAGAATACTAATAAAAAATTAGTTACGATAGACTTTTGGAGATTAAGCGATAACCGCTCAACGATTGAGATTGTTTTTTCAAAATTACACCCGTTGGTATATAGCCTTTTAAGGATTTTCATAGTTTTATGTGTCGCAGTTTCTATCTTAATGACTAATGTAGTTGATTTGGGTTTAAGTTCTTTTTTTGAATCTTTTTGTGTTAAATTAATTATTGGGAGTATTGTTTTATTAGTAGCAATCTATCAATTTTTTAAAATCAAATCAGATGGTTTTTACAGTTGTTTACTAACTTCTAAATGTCTATCATTATCTCGAAAAGTATTAGTTATTGATGATTTTGATCGAATGTCTAACAAACAACAAGAGGAGAGTTATAAAATTTTTAGCTTGCTTAATGGCAAGATTCCAATTGTTTTTGTTGGAGATATTGAGAAAGTGCATCTTAACGACAATAATTTCCTCTCTAAAATTATTGATAGACGGATAGAACTACCATTTGTTCTTCACCCATCAAATATTTGGCAAGATTATTTTGAGTTGTTAAGTAAAAAACTCAATACGAGTTTGTCAGATGATTTTTGGAGAAGGTTTAGCTTTGAAAACAGAAATTTGCGAGATCGTAATCATTTTAATGACTATGTCAATCAAGAATTCTTTTCAAGGAAGAAGTTTGAACATGTTCAAGAAGAACAGCAACTTTGGATTATCTACGCTTATCTTTTTTATCCTGAATTATATAAACAACTATTAAAGAACGAAGAAATAAAAGTTAAGGATGATGAAGAAACAAGTTTTACAGAGATTTTCAAGTTTGGACGAAGCATACAGGAAATATTATCTGACATTCAGCAATCAGACCATAACCAATATCCACCGAACTATAAAAAGAATAAACCAGCCTATTTTCTCTATGAAGAACCTCTAAATCATACAAAAGAGGAATTTAATACATTACTTGAAACAGACAGTAATGAATTATCCAGAGAACTAAGAGAGGCAAACTATAACAAAGATTTTTATCAATATCTCTCAAGCGAATATAAATCTTTTTCTGAAATTCAGAAAGCTAAACTACTACGTATTACTATACAGGAATCTCTGAAATCTTATAATAGCTCTGCAATGGACTATATTGTTGAAGAAAAATTGAATGAAGAAATCCCTAGATATGAGAGAAATACTCCTTTAAGCAAGGAAACAATAGCTAGGATTGTAAATTTTTGGGAAACTATTCTTAGGAAAGAAGGTTTAGACCAGTCTGAAATCATTTATTTTATGGAAAAGCATAGAGTACTTAGCTTCCATGATTTGGGACTTCACTATACAAAATTAGAGATTAATAATGAAAATTTTGCCAAGCTAAATCGGAAAGATTTCTTCCTATTGACCTATCTAAGTGCGGTTAATAAATTTGGGCAATTTAAGAAATGGGATAGTAGTATATGGAATGCGATAGATTGTTTTGGAGATAAGGAATTTTTATCATTTTGGAAATTTCAAGGGATTCTATCTACTGATGAGAATTATTTTGATTTTGATATTATCCCAGAAAATATGATCTATACTCTTTGGATAGGTAAATACACTTTTGAACCACCACATGATTTTGAAGATTATAGGGAGGATGTTATTAAAAAGATTCGCCTGAAACTTGATCAGCTGGAATCAAAAGGATTCACATTTGATGAGAAAATAGATGGAGAACATAGACGCAGGGATTAGGATTTTAAAATTTGGGTATTTTTCTAGTTTATTGCTTATTTCTTACCGTTACACTAAATTAGCATTCTCTAAAAAAATTACTTGCTCTACTCAGGTCGAGTGGTTTTTATAGAATTATGATAAAATAGGAGAAATAATACATTTTTTGAAAGAGGTTTAGACAAAACTTTGTTTCCATATTTCCTGGAAACGGATAGAAAGCAAGGAGAAACATGGAACAAACTAATCAAAAATCCCAGTGCCAACAACTCTGGGCTAGAAACAAATACCTCGTTTTGAGCCATTCCAGCAATATTTACAATGAGATTCGCCAATACTTGAAGAATGAAGTGGTGGAGGTAAGTCATGTTCAAGAACTGATTGACCGTGCCTGCCAAATTCCTGAGCATAGAGGTCAGGTTTGCAATGCCTTTCAGCATATTTGGGGCTATTTCAAAAAGAAAGCGACAGATGTTGAATGCAAAGACTACATGCTCTTGCTGGATCGCTACCGCTTTGGTCAGGCTTCTAAGGAAGACTTAATCGCTAAGACGAGAGAGTTGCTGGATCGCTATCCCAATACCTATTTGCAACATTCGACTTTACTGAAAGGAGACTCTCATGAGACTTTGGCATGAGGCTTTGATTTCACAACTTCCCCGTCCGCAGCTTTTGGGGCAACATCGAGAGTGCTGTGCTCTTCGTGGCAATGGCTGGGGCAGAAAGCATGCGACGGTGGACTATGTCTTTACCCACTCGCCTTATCGTCTCTATGCCTATCATCGCTTGATCATGGAGGAGATGGCAATCCGTGGCTACAATGTCAGTCCAGAGTGGCTGGATAAGAACTACCGTGGCAAGACCTGCCCTTCTTATCAAGACTTAGCAGAGGAGAAACTAGGCAAGACCATCTATAGTGAACATGATGCAGAATACTATGAGGAGTGTTTAGCTAATCTCCGAGAGAAAGGCATTGAGCTGGAGTAAGAGTCAGGATTAGCTCCATATTATAACTCTTCTCGTAATTTTTTTGAATAATAAATATGAGACCTTTAGAATGATTCTAAGGTCTTCTTTTTAAGAGTATTAGGATTTACTTTTAATAACTTTTAAGTTATAATTTGTTTCAAAAGCCAAGCGTGAACTGAAGGACATAAAAGAAAGAGGGTTAAGTGATGAAGAATAGTGCTATTGGAAGTAATTGGAAGGATATCCGATCTGAACTCTTTACCAAGGAGGAAATCCTTGAAAGTGATATGCGAGTGGATATCATGAGTGAGTTGATTGAGGCTAGACATGAGCAAGGTATCAGTCAGAAAAAGCTAGAGGAACTCAGTGGAGTAAGCCAGCCTGTTATAGCTAGGATGGAGACAGGAAAGACCAGTCCTCAGTTGGATACGGTCTTAAAAGTTTTAGCAAGTTTAGGAAAGACACTAGCAGTCGTTCCACTTGAACAGGAAAAAGGTTGATAGAGAAGAGATTACTTGGTTGGCTAAAATCATCCACAGAACAATTTTACCTCCCGTCCGCACTTTTTCAGGGAAATATCAGAATTACAAAAGAAAACCAACCTATAGTCTTTTCTAATAGCAAGCCATAGTCACTGATGAAAATCGTCAATAGCTCGTTTGAGCATTCCAACTAAAATACAGCCACCAAACAAGCAATACAAAGGATTTGAGACACAGATCTCAAGTCTTTTTCTTTTGTTTAAAACAGTGATATAGTTTCAAACTATATCAAAGCCTAATTATTTACAATTATACAGACAGTTTCTTTTCTGTTAAGATAGTTTCAACAACAAATTTTGGAGGACACATCATGTCAACTACGATCATCGGTTTCCCTCGTTTGGGCGAATTCCGCGAATTAAAATTTACAACTGAAAAATACTTTAGAAAAGAAATCTCAGAAGAAGAACTCCTTGCCGCAGCAAAAGAATTGCGTGCTAAACACTGGAACATCGTCAAAGAAAAAGGCATCACTGAAATCCCATCAAATGACTTTTCTCACTATGACAACTTCCTAGATGCAGCTTTCCTCTTCAACGTGGTACCTGCTTCCGTTCAAAACTTGGAATTGTCTGATCTTGAACGCTACTTTGCTTTGGGACGTGGTTACCAAGGAGAAAAAGGGGACGTGCGTGCCCTTCCGATGAAGAAATGGTTTAACACCAACTACCACTACATCGTTCCTAAATTTGAAAAAGACACTCAAGTTAAATTGGCTGGTCACAAGATTTTTGATGAGTTCCAAGAAGCAAAAGAACTTGGTCTCAACACTCGTCCAGTCCTTGTAGGTCCGTTCACTTTCCTTCAATTGTCAGATTTTGAAGACGGTGTGAAAGCAGAAGACTTCGTAGATAGCTTAGTAGCTGCTTACCAAGAGGTCTTTGCTAAATTGGCTGAGCTTGGTGCGACTCGTATCCAATTGGACGAAGCAGCTCTTGTCAAAGATTTGACAGCTGAAGAAAAAGCCCTCTTCTTGAACCTCTACAACAAGCTTTTGGCTGACAAGAAAGGTCTTGAAGTCTTGCTTCAAACTTACTTCGGTGACGTTCGTGACGTCTACGCTGACCTTGTGAACTTGCCAGTAGATGCCATTGGTTTGGACTTCGTTGAAGGTAAGAAAACTCTTGAACTCGTTAAAGGTGGCTTCCCAGCTGACAAGACTCTCTATGCAGGTATTGTCAATGGTAAGAACATCTGGCGTAACAACTATGAAAAGAGCTTGGCGATTCTTGAACAAATCCCAGCTGAAAACATCGTTTTGACTAGCTCATGCTCACTTCTTCATGTGCCATTTACAACAGCTAACGAAGAATTTGAACCAGCTATCTTGAACCACTTTGCTTTTGCAGTTGAAAAATTGGATGAGATTCGTGATTTGGATGCTATCCGCAATGGTCAAGGTGCAGAAGCTCTTGCAGCTAACAAAGAACTCTTTGCGACTGAGCGTGTGGGTGAAAATACAGAACTTCGTGCGCGTATCGCTGGTTTGACAGACGCAGACTACACTCGTTTGCCAGCCTTTGCAGAACGTGAAGCTATCCAAGAAGAAGCCTTTAAACTTCCAGCTCTTCCAACAACAACCATCGGTTCATTCCCTCAAACTAAGGAAGTTCGTGCCAAACGTTTGGCCTTCCGTAAGGGTGAATTGTCACAAGAAGAATACGACGCTTTCCTTGCTGAAACCATCGACGAATGGATTAAATGGCAAGAAGAAGTTGGATTTGACGTGCTTGTACACGGTGAGTTCGAGCGTAACGACATGGTTGAGTACTTCGGTCAAAACTTGTCAGGTTACCTCTTCTCTAAGAATGGTTGGGTACAATCTTACGGTATGCGTGGGGTGAAACCACCAATCATCTGGGGTGATGTCACTCGTCTCAACCCAATCACTGTCAAATGGTCTAGCTATGCTCAAAGTCGTACAGACAAACCTGTTAAGGGTATGTTGACTGGACCTGTTACCATCCTCAACTGGTCATTCCCACGTGAAGACATCTCTATCAAGGACTCAACTCTTCAAATCGCTCTTGCTATCAAGGATGAAGTTCTTGACCTTGAAGCTGCTGGTGTGAAAATCATCCAAATCGATGAGGCTGCTCTTCGTGAGAAATTGCCACTCCGTCGTAGCGACTGGTACGAAGACTACCTTGATTGGGCTATTCCAGCCTTCCGCTTGGTACACTCTACAGTAGCGCCAGACACTCAAATCCACACCCACATGTGTTACTCAGAATTTACAGATATCATCCCAGCTATCGACAACATGGATGCGGACGTTATTTCCTTTGAAGCAAGCCGTTCAAACCTTGAAATCTTGGACGAACTCAAAGCGAAAAACTTCCAAACAGAAGTGGGTCCTGGAGTTTACGATATCCACTCACCTCGTGTGCCAAATGAAGGCGAAATTGACCACACAATCGATGCTATTCTTGCCAAAGTACCAAGCAAGAAAGTTTGGATCAACCCTGACTGTGGTTTGAAAACACGTGGTATTCCAGAAACAAAAGAAAGCTTGATCCGCCTTGTTGAAGCAGCAAAAGCTGCGCGTGAGAAATTATAAGATAAGATTTCTCTCTTGACACTGACTGATCAAGGAACTGCTTGGCCCTAGCTGGCTCAGCAATCATGAAATCAAAAAGAAAAGGATAATGACTATGTCACGCCAAACTCCGTCACTTTCATTTGAAGTGTTCCCTCCAAACCCAGCTGTGGGTAATGATAAAATTATTTCAGCCTTGCAGGATATGCGGGAGCTGACACCGCACTTTATCAGTGTGACTGCCAGCAACAATAAATTTAATATCAAGGAAACAACGGTTCGTTTGGCTGACTTTATCCAGAATGACTTGACGATTCCAACCATTGCCCACTTGCCAGCTATCTATCTGACCAAGGAAAAGGTTGCTGAAACCATTGCAGACTTGGATAAGGTTGGGGTACAGAAAATCTTGGCCTTGCGTGGGGATATTATCCCTGATGTGGAACCACAAAAGGATTTCCGCTACGCAACGGATTTGATCGAGTTCATCAAGGAACAAGCCCCTCACTTTGATATTATTGGCGCTTGCTACCCAGAGGGGCATCCTGACTCTCCAAACCAAATCTCGGATATTCAAAATCTCAAGAAGAAAGTGGATGCAGGTTGTTCAAGCCTTGTAACGCAACTTTTCTTTGACAATGAGCGCTTCTACGATTTCCAAGATAAGTGTACCTTGGCAGGGATTGATGTTCCTATTCATGCAGGTATCATGCCCATTCTGAACCGTAATCAAGCACTTCGTCTCTTGAAGACTTGTGAGAATATCCATCTTCCACGTAAATTTAAGGCCATCTTAGACAAGTATGAGCATGACCCTGAGTCGCTCAGAGCAGCAGGACTTGCCTATGCCGTGGATCAGATCGTGGACTTGGTAACGCAGGATGTCGCAGGTGTGCATCTCTACACCATGAACAATGCTGAAACAGCAAAATACATCCACCAAGCAACCCATGCCTTGTTTAATCATCAGTCTTTAGGATAATAAAAAGCAAACCATTCTTCTCAGGTGAGGGGAATGGTTCCTTTTTAATAGAAAAGCCCGCACTTTTTAAGAAAAATATGATAAAATAGACTCTGTACGTACTTGATACAAAGATGAGGGTATTTAGGTTGTAGAAGTTTGTTTAAAGTGGATTATTTTTTAAACAAAATATGATAATAGGTGTCTCAAAAAACACGAACGGAGTGAGTATTTAAAAGATATTTCAAGCTATAGTAGTATCCTAGAGAATAACTCTGTTATTTTCTAGGACGGAATTTTTTAGACTTCAGGCTAAAAAATAAGGGATGAAATTCCGAAGGAAGTTGCTCCCGTCCGCACTATTCCAGTGAAATATCAAAAAAACTACTTAATTGAATTTTGGTCTCATTTCTTAGGAAAAAAGACAAGCTTCCTAGCATTCATCGAATGCTTCGTCACCTTCCTATTTTTCTACAGAAATGTTCGGCAAACCGAACCGTCCAAAATATCTTGATTTTTGTAGGCAAGGCGTATAATTTCATCAATCCAAAGGGGATTAAAATGACAAAACAAGTATTTCAAACGACTTTTGCGGGTCGTGAGTTAATCGTAGAGACTGGCCAGGTTGCTAAGCAAGCAAATGGCTCTGTTGTCGTGCGTTACGGTGAGTCAACTGTCTTGACTGCAGCCGTCATGTCTAAGAAAATGGCAACTGGGGATTTCTTCCCACTTCAAGTCAACTACGAAGAAAAAATGTATGCGGCTGGGAAGTTTCCAGGTGGCTTTATGAAACGTGAAGGACGTCCTTCAACAGATGCGACCTTGACAGCGCGTTTGATTGACCGTCCAATCCGTCCAATGTTTGCAGAAGGTTTCCGTAACGAAGTGCAAGTGATCAACACGGTTCTTTCTTACGATGAAAATGCATCTGCACCTATGGCTGCTATGTTTGGTTCATCCTTGGCACTTTCTATCTCAGATATTCCATTTGACGGTCCAATTGCTGGGGTTCAGGTGGGCTATGTAGACGGTGAAATCATCATCAACCCTAGTCAAGAACAAGCAGAGCAATCTCTTCTTGAATTGACAGTAGCTGGTACCAAGCACGCCATCAACATGGTAGAGTCTGGTGCCAAAGAATTGTCAGAAGAAATCATGTTGGAAGCCCTTCTCAAAGGGCATGAAGCAGTCAAAGAATTGATTGCCTTCCAAGAAGAAATCGTCGCTGCGGTTGGTAAGGAAAAAGCAGAAGTGGAATTGCTTCACGTAGATGAGGAATTACAAGCTGAAATCATCGCAGCCTATAACAGTGACCTTCAAAAAGCGGTTCAAGTAGAAGAAAAACTGGCTCGTGAAGCTGCAACTCAAGCAGTTAAAGACCAGGTAACAGCAGTTTACGAAGAAAAATATGCAGACCACGAAGAATGTGACCGTATCATGCGTGATGTGGCTGAAATCTTGGAACAAATGGAACACGCTGAAGTGCGCCGTTTAATTACAGAAGACAAGGTGCGTCCTGATGGTCGTAAGGTCGATGAAATCCGTCCTTTGGATGCGGTTGTTGACTTCCTTCCTCGCGTACACGGTTCAGGTCTCTTCACTCGTGGACAAACTCAGGCTCTTTCAGTCTTGACCTTGGCGCCAATGGGTGAAACTCAAATCATCGATGGTTTGGACCCAGAGTACAAGAAACGCTTTATGCACCACTATAACTTCCCTCAATACTCTGTAGGGGAAACAGGCCGTTACGGTGCGCCTGGTCGTCGTGAAATTGGTCACGGTGCTCTCGGTGAGCGTGCCCTTGCGCAAGTTTTGCCAAGCTTGGAAGAATTTCCATACGCAATCCGCTTGGTAGCAGAAGTCTTAGAATCAAACGGTTCTTCTTCTCAAGCCTCTATCTGTGCGGGAACGCTTGCCCTTATGGCTGGTGGTGTACCAATCAAGGCGCCAGTAGCTGGTATTGCCATGGGTCTCATCTCAGATGGAAATAACTACACTGTATTGACAGATATCCAAGGATTGGAAGACCACTTTGGAGACATGGACTTTAAGGTTGCAGGTACTCGTGAGGGGATTACAGCTCTTCAAATGGACATCAAGATCCAAGGGATTACTGCAGAAATCTTGACTGAGGCTCTTGCTCAAGCCAAGAAAGCTCGTTTTGAAATCCTTGATGTCATCGAAGCAACCATTCCAGAAGTTCGTCCAGAATTGGCTCCAACTGCACCGAAAATTGATACCATTAAGATTGATGTTGATAAGATCAAGATTGTCATCGGTAAAGGTGGAGAAACCATCGACAAAATTATCGCTGAAACAGGCGTTAAGATTGATATCGACGAAGAGGGTAATGTGTCTATCTACTCTAGCGACCAAGATGCTATTAACCGTACCAAAGAAATCATTGCTGGTCTAGTTCGTGAGGCTAAAGTCGATGAAGTTTACCATGCTAAGGTTGTTCGTATCGAGAAATTTGGTGCCTTTGTCAACCTCTTTGACAAGACAGACGCCCTCGTTCACATTTCGGAAATGGCTTGGACGCGTACTAATAATGTCGAAGACTTGGTGGCTATTGGAGACGAAGTCGATGTCAAAGTTATCAAGATTGATGAAAAAGGACGTGTTGATGCTTCTATGAAGGCTCTTCTTCCACGTCCACCAAAACCTGAGCGTGATGAAAAAGGTGAAAAGTCTGAACGTCCTCACCGTCTACGTCATCACAAGGACCACAAACCGAAGAAAGAATTTACACATAAACCAAAAGATTCAGAATAAGAAAGGAGAAATGTATGGGATGGTGGCGCGAAACCATTGATATCGTAAAAGAAAATGATCCAGCGGCGCGCACCACTTTGGAGGTTCTACTGACCTATCCAGGTGTCAAGGCCTTAGCTGCCCACCGTCTCTCGCATTTTCTATGGGAGCACGGCTTCAAACTCCTAGCTCGGATGCACAGTCAGTTTTGGCGCTTCTGGACTCAGATTGAGATCCATCCGGGGGCTCAGATAGAATCAGGTGTCTTTATCGACCATGGTTCTGGATTGGTGATTGGAGAAACGGCTATCGTTGAGACGGGAGTTCTCCTCTATCATGGGGTGACTCTTGGGGGAACAGGGAAAGACTGTGGCAAACGCCATCCTACCGTTCGAAAGGGAGCTCTCATATCGGCTCATGCCCAAGTTATTGGACCAGTGGAAATCGGTGAAAATGCCAAGGTGGGAGCAGCCGCAGTTGTTGTGGCAGATGTACCTAGTGATGTGACAGTTGTCGGAATTCCAGCGAAGATTGTCCGTGTTCATGGTGAGAAAGACGAGCCAACCATTCACGAGGTAGAGGAGAAACGGAAATACTATCTAGACAAGCTAGAGCATGCCCGTGAAGCCAGTCACAGATCGTCGGGGTTGTAGAGGATACCTATATGATTCAAGCAAGAAACAAGTTAAGCCAAGAGGAGTTATCTGAGGCGAAAAAACTCATTAACTGTTGCCAAGCCTATGACGGTACCTATCGTGATCCCTATCTTTCTAACATGCTTAATTTTGACCCAAACATGCCCGCCTTTTTCCTTTATTATGAAAAAGGCGAACTTGTTGGTTTATTAACTGTCTATGCAGATGACCAAGATGTGGAAGTGACGATACTGGTTCATCCAAATCATCGCCGTCAGGGGATTGCGCGTGCATTGTTTACGAGTTTTGAGAGAGAAACGGCTTCTTTCCCTATTCGTTCAGTCACTTTTCAGACAGAACGTATTTTTCTAGAGCGTCATCCTGATTTTGTCAGCAACTGGGGATTGGTCGAGGATGAAGAGACAGAAACCTGGTTAGGTAAGGATAGAAGACCTTATCAGTTAGTAACTGTTTCTAATCTTGAAGTTTTGTTAGCAGATAGTTCGTATCAGGAGCAAATTAGCCAGTTAAAATTTCAGGTATTTTCAGAGGAACATGAATCGAGAGAAGTTGTGGATAGATATGTCGCTGAAGCTCTGAAAGATCCAGAAAGTCGCCTATACATTTTATTAAAAAACGGTCAGGTCATTGGGACTTGCACGGTAGATTTATCGACTAATACGAATTACTTCTACGGTTTAGCAATATCAGAACTTGAACGTGGCAAAGGCTACGGAAGCTATTTTGTAAAATCTCTTATCAACCAACTGATTGAGCAAAATGACAGGGAGTTTCAAATTGCAGTAGAAGATAGCAATGTAGGTGCCAAGCGCTTGTATGAAAAAATTGGCTTTGTCAAACAGACTCAGGTAGTTTATCTGAATGAGAAAGAATAGAAAAATGCTATTAGAAGAATTCGAAAATGTACCTGCTGTTATCGAACCAACTGATCGAAGTATTCGAGGTGGTGGAGAAATCTGTGACACGATTATTTTATCTTTTAATGGAGAAATCGTTGAACGAGTAAAGCAGTTTGAAGATGTTTATGAAGGTGGCTATCTAACCAATCTAAATGGTAGATTTCCATGGTATATCTATGAAAAAGATGGTAGTAAGGTAGCCGTTGCTATAGCTACGATTGGGGCTCCCATGATAGTCGGCCAGCTGGAGGAGTTAGCGGCCATAGGCTTCAAGAATTTCATCATTCTAGGTTCCTGTGGTGTTTTGGATCGCTCAATTGAGGCGGATAAAATCATCCTGCCTGCGGCCGCATTGCGAGATGAAGGGACTAGCTATCACTATGCCCCATCGGGTGATGAAGTCGCCTATAACGAATCACTGTTGATTAAGCTGGAAGCCATCTTTGACAAGCACAATATCGAACATATCCGCACCAAGTCTTGGACGACTGATGCCTTTTATCGAGAAACGCCTGATAAGGTCAAGCGTCGCTTGACTGCTGGTGCACAAGTGGTGGACATGGAAGCTTCAGCTATCATGGCTTGGAGTCAATTTCGCAAGAGTAAAGTCTATCAGTTCTTCTACACAGCTGACTATGTGGATCATCATAACCGAGCCTGGGATGCCCGCCATGAAGAGCGGACAGCTGATGCCATGACTTTTTTCACTATCGCTTTGACAATAGCCAAGGAACTAGAAAGGTAACTACAAGAATGGCAGTATATTTTTACGGCTGTATCACCATGGATGGCTACTTGGCAGACAGCCAGCACAGGATAGACTGGCTGCATCAGCTTGGTTCTGTAGAGGATACAGGCTATGATGACTTTTACAGGCAAATGGATATCACCATCATGGGCAAGCGGACCTTTGAGGAAATCCAAGATTTGCAAGATGTAGAAAGTTTTTATCAAGCTACGGAAAACTATGTCTTTACGCATGATAGGCACCTGCCTGTCAGCAATTACCAGCCAGTAGCTGGGGATGTGGTGGACTTTGTTCACCAGATTGACAAAGGAAAAAATGTCTTTGTGATTGGTGGTAATTCCTTGGTAGGACCGCTCTTGGATGCGGATCTTTTCGACCACCTCATTATTCAGATAGCGCCCCTTATCCTAGGAAAGGGGGTTCCCCTCTTTACCCAAGAGGAAGGGCAGCGCTTTTACCAACTGGATAGCCTCAGACAATTTGGCCCTTTTGCAGAGCTGGTTTTCAGCCGAAAAAGTCAGAAATAGAGAAGGGAGTGGACTGCATGATTAAAATTTACGACACCATGTCTCGTGATTTACGAGAATTTGTCCCGATTGAGGACAGCAAAGTCAAGATGTATGTTTGTGGGCCAACCGTATATAACTATATCCACGTGGGGAATGCACGTTCGACGGTAGCTTTTGATACCATTCGACGTTACTTCGAATACCGTGGGTACGAGGTTGCCTATATTTCCAATTTTACAGATGTAGATGATAAGATTATCAATCGCGCCAAGGAAGAAGGTATCACGCCTCAGGAGGTTGCGGACAAGTACATCGCTGCCTTTCGTGAAGACGTGACGGCCTTAGGCGTCAAGCCTGCTACCCGCCATCCGCGTGTAGTGGAGTTTATGGCTGATATCATTCGTTTTGTGGAAGACTTGATTGAAAAAGGTTATGCCTATGAAAGCCAGGGGGATGTCTACTTCCGTGTGGAAAAATCTCACAACTATGCTAAGTTGGCTAATAAAACCTTGGAAGATTTGGAGTTGGGTGCTTCTGGTCGGACAGATGAGGAGACCGCCCGTAAGGAAAATCCAGTGGACTTTGCTCTCTGGAAGGCAGCTAAGCCAGGTGAGATTTTCTGGGACAGCCCTTGGGGAGCAGGCCGTCCGGGCTGGCATATCGAGTGTTCGGTTATGTCGACAGAGATTTTGGGAGATACCATTGATATTCACGGTGGTGGAGCTGACCTAGAGTTTCCGCATCATACCAACGAAATAGCCCAATCAGAAGCCAAGACTGGTCAGACTTTTGCCAACTACTGGATGCACAATGGCTTTGTCAATATCGAAAATGTCAAGATGTCCAAGTCCTTGGGCAACTTTATCACAGTCCATGATGCCCTCAAAACCATCGATGGCCAAGTGCTTCGTTTCTTCTTTGCCACTCAGCATTACCGCAAGCCTATCAACTTTACAGAAAAAGCAGTGCGTGATGCCGAGACAAATCTCAAGTATCTAAAGAACACCTATGAGCAACCATTTACTGGAAATGTAGATGCTCAAGAGTTACAAGACTTTAAAGATAAGTTTGTAGCGGCTATGGATGAGGACTTTAACGCTGCCAATGGTATCACAGTTGTCTTTGAAATGGCCAAGTGGATTAATTCAGGCAACTATGATGTAAGTGTTAAGGAAGCTCTTGCGGCTATGTTAGAGGTCTTTGGTATTGTCTTTGTCGAGGAAGTTTTGGATGCAGAGATTGAAGCTTTGATCCAAAAACGTCAAGAGGCGCGTGCCAATCGTGACTTTGCGACAGCAGACCAAATCCGTGACCAATTGGCTGCTCAAGGGATTAAGCTACTGGATACCAAAGATGGAGTGAGGTGGACACGTGATTGATGTCAACCTCATTAATGGGATTGCGCTAGCTTTTGAGGGGGATGCGGTGTATTCTATGTATATCCGCCGTCACCTCATCCTCAAAGGTATGACCAAGCCCAATAAACTCCACCAAGAGGCGACAAAGTATGTGTCGGCCAAGGCTCAGGCTCGCTTGATTGCCCTCATGTTGGAAGAGCAAGTCCTGACGGAAAAAGAAGAAGAAATCTATAAACGGGGACGTAACACCAATAGCCACACAAAGGCTAAAAATGCAGATGTCGTGACTTATCGTATGTCCACGGGATTTGAAGCGGTCATGGGCTATCTCCATCTGACTGAAAATCTGGAGCGTCTAGAGACCATAATTTCTTGGTGCATCCAAAAAGTGGAGGGCTAGAATATGATTGCAAAGGAATTACAAGACTGGTTTCCTGAAGCTCAGATTTCAGATCAGCCAGTAGAGAAACCAGGCTATCTCACTCTCCCTTTAGCTTCTAAGCAGTGGATTTTACTGGGGGAAGCTGGACTCAGCGAGCGTGAAAAGCAGCTGGTTGCCCTTTTAACCCAGCAGGAGCAGGCTCGTTCGCTCAATCCTTGGTATCCCTATCTGATCGAGGGGAAGGGGCAGGCACCGCAAGCTTTCAAAAAGATTCAGCTGGTTTATTGCCATCTGTCTTATTACCAACAGGAAAATCTAGCTTCTTGGCTGGATATGATGCGGACTCTTTTTCCCAACTGCCAGACAGTGCTACAGGTCGGGGCTCAGGATTATGTTTTTGTCCTCCAGCAAGATAAATACAGCTCTGTCCGCTCAATCTTATCTGATACGATTGAAGCGGTTGAGTATGACTTTGGCCTTCGTCTGTCTATCATGTTGGGGCAGGTGTGGTCTCAGATAGGCTATCAAGCCCTATCAGACTTAATCAAAGCGGAGCGGGATTTGTTTAAGACATGGTGGCGTCAAGGTCATCAAGGTGTACACACCTTTTCACAACTCTATCTTTGGAGTATGGGAGAAAGGATTGTGGACCTGAGAGTCATTAAAGAATGTCTGCACCAGATGATTTTGGATCAGGATCAGATTCAGGAAATTATCCTTTCTCTCTGGGAAAATAGTGCTGTCCTAACTAAAACAGCCCAGCAACTCTATCTACATCGCAATTCTCTCCAATACAAGATTGACAAATGGGAAGAATTGACAGGACTTCAGTTGAAGGAGTTAACGGATCTTACCTTGTGTTATCAGTTGATTTTACCAGATATTCTTTAAAGTTTTGTGCAAGTTGCACAGAACTTTTTTATTTTTTTGGTCACCTTGCCATAGAAATGTAAAACGTTTTCATCTATAATAAAACTATCAAAAGACAAAAGGAGTTCACCTCGATGGTAGAATTAAATCTTAAAAATATTTACAAAAAATATCCAAACAGCGAACACTATTCAGTTGAAGACTTCAACTTGGACATCAAAGACAAAGAATTTATCGTTTTCGTAGGTCCTTCAGGATGTGGTAAATCAACAACTCTTCGTATGATTGCGGGTCTTGAAGACATTACAGAAGGTACTGCATCTATCGATGGCGTGGTTGTCAACGACGTAGCTCCAAAAGACCGTGACATCGCCATGGTATTCCAAAACTACGCTCTTTACCCACACATGACTGTATATGACAACATGGCTTTCGGTTTGAAATTGCGTAAATACAGCAAGGAAGACATCGACAAACGTGTGCAAGAAGCGGCAGCAATCCTTGGCTTGAAAGAGTTCTTGGATCGTAAACCTGCTGACCTTTCAGGTGGTCAACGTCAACGTGTTGCCATGGGTCGTGCGATTGTCCGTGATGCAAAAGTGTTCTTGATGGACGAACCTTTGTCAAACTTGGATGCCAAACTTCGTGTATCAATGCGTGCTGAAATTGCGAAAATCCACCGTCGTATCGGAGCTACAACTATCTACGTAACACACGACCAAACAGAAGCGATGACTCTTGCAGACCGTATCGTTATCATGTCAGCAACTAAGAACCCTGCTGGTACAGGTACTATCGGACGTGTAGAACAAATCGGTACTCCTCAAGAAGTTTACAAAAACCCAGTTAACAAATTTGTAGCAGGATTTATCGGAAGCCCAGCTATGAACTTCATCAATGTGAAATTGGTTGGTAGCGAAATTGTTTCTGACGGTTTCCGTTTGAAAGTGCCAGAAGGTGCTTTGAAAGTTCTTCGTGACAAAGGCTACGAAGGAAAAGAATTGATTTTCGGTATCCGTCCAGAAGATGTGAATGCAGAACCTGCTTTCCTTGAAACATTCCCAGAATCAGTGGTTAAAGCAACTATCTCAGTATCAGAATTGCTTGGTTCAGAATCTCACCTTTACTGCCAAGTTGGTAAAGACGAATTTGTTGCAAAAGTGGATGCTCGTGACTACTTGCAAACAGGTGCAACAGTTGAACTTGGATTTGACTTGAACAAAGCACACTTCTTCGATGTAGAAACTGAAAAAACAGTCTACTAAGCAAATGAAATGTCAAAACACTGCTAGAGAAATCTGGCAGTGTTTTTTTAATGATTGGTATTAGCATAAAAACAGAGCTTTTCTAGTTTTCATATCCTTAAAAAAGTGATAAAATGGTAGGAAGAATTGGAGAGTATAGATGCCGAAAGAAGTGAATTTGACGGGCGATCAGGTAGTCGCTTTAACGAGAGAGTATTTAACGAAGGAAGACGTTGCTTTTGTACAAAAAGCATTGATTTATGCGGTAGATTGTCATAGTGGGCAGTTTCGGAAATCAGGCGAGCCCTATATTATCCACCCCATTCAGGTAGCAGGCATTCTGGCTAAGCTCAAGCTGGATGCCGTAACCGTTGCCTGTGGTTTTTTGCATGACGTGGTTGAAGACACAGATGCGACACTGGATGATTTGGAGAGAGAGTTCGGTCATGATGTTCGGATTATCGTTGATGGGGTGACCAAGCTTGGTAAGGTTGAGTACAAATCACTCGAGGAACAATTGGCTGAAAATCACCGCAAGATGCTTATGGCCATGTCAGAGGATATCCGTGTTATCTTGGTTAAATTATCGGACCGTTTGCACAATATGCGGACTCTCAAACACCTGCGAAAGGACAAGCAAGAACGGATCTCCAGAGAAACCATGGAAATTTATGCACCACTTGCTCATCGTCTAGGGATTTCCAGTGTCAAGTGGGAGTTGGAAGATCTATCTTTCCGTTACCTCAATCCAACTGAGTTTTACAAGATCACCCACATGATGAAGGAAAAACGCAGAGAACGTGAGGCTCTGGTCGACGAAGTCGTAACCAAGTTGGAGGACTATGCTACCGAACGCAATCTCGAAGGGAAAATCTATGGTCGTCCTAAGCATATCTATTCGATCTATCGCAAGATGCAGGATAAGAAGAAACGCTTTGAGGAAATTTATGACCTGATTGCCATTCGTTGTATCTTAGATACCCAGAGTGATGTCTATGCCATGCTGGGTTATGTGCATGAACTTTGGAAACCTATGCCAGGCCGCTTCAAAGACTATATCGCCAATCGCAAGGCCAACGGTTACCAGTCTATTCATACGACCGTCTATGGGCCAAAAGGGCCGATTGAATTCCAGATTCGGACCAAGGAAATGCACGAAGTGGCTGAGTATGGGGTTGCGGCTCACTGGGCTTATAAGAAAGGCATTAAAGGGCAGGTCAACAGCAAGGAATCTGCTATTGGAATGAACTGGATCAAGGAGATGATGGAGCTCCAAGACCAGGCTGATGATGCCAAGGAATTTGTGGACTCTGTTAAGGAAAACTATCTGGCGGAGGAGATTTACGTCTTTACTCCTGATGGTGCGGTTCGCTCCCTACCAAAAGATTCAGGACCGATTGACTTTGCCTATGAAATCCACACCAAAGTCGGTGAAAAAGCGACTGGTGCCAAGGTCAATGGCCGTATGGTTCCACTGACAACCAAGCTCAAGACAGGGGATCAGGTTGAAATTATCACCAACCCCAACTCCTTTGGTCCGAGTCGTGACTGGCTCAATATGGTCAAGACCAGCAAGGCACGCAACAAGATTCGTCAGTTCTTTAAAAATCAAGACAAGGAATTATCCGTTAACAAGGGCCGTGAGATGTTGATGGCCCAGTTCCAAGAAAACGGCTATGTAGCCAATAAATTCATGGACAAGCGCCATATGGATGAGGTTCTTCAAAAGACCAGCTACAAGACAGAGGAGGCTCTCTACGCAGCTATTGGTTTTGGAGAAATTGGCGCTATTACCGTCTTTAACCGTTTGACCGAAAAGGAACGCCGTGAGGAAGAGCGTGCCAAGGCCAAGGCGGAAGCAGAAGAGCTTGTCAAAGGTGGCGAAGTTAAAGTCGAGAACAAAGAAACCCTCAAGGTTAAGCATGAGGGTGGTGTGGTCATTGAAGGGGCTTCAGGTCTCCTAGTTCGGATTGCCAAGTGTTGCAATCCAGTTCCGGGTGACGACATTGTCGGTTACATTACTAAGGGACGCGGTGTGGCTATTCACCGTGTGGACTGTATGAATCTCCGTGCCCAAGAAAACTACGAGCAACGTCTCCTTGATGTGGAGTGGGAAGATCAATTCTCAAGCAAGGAATACACTGCCCACATCGATATCTATGGTCTCAACCGTACAGGGCTCTTAAATGATGTTTTACAAGTTCTCTCAAACACGACCAAGAATATCTCAACCGTTAATGCTCAGCCAACTAAGGATATGAAATTTGCTAATATCCATGTCTCCTTTGGTATTTCCAACCTCTCTACACTGACCACAGTCGTGGATAAGATTAAGAGTGTGCCAGAGGTTTACTCTGTTAAACGGACTAATGGCTAATTGTCCTAGCTCTTACTAGAAAGGCTATTATGAAAATCATTATCCAACGGGTTAAAAAAGCTCAAGTCAGTATCGAAGGTCAGGTTCATGGAAAGATCAATCAGGGACTCTTATTGCTGGTCGGTGTTGGTCCAGAGGCCCAAGAGGAAGATTTGGACTATGCTGTGAGAAAGCTCGTCAACATGCGGATTTTTTCTGATGCGGAAGGGAAAATGAACCTATCTGTCAAGGATATTGAAGGGGAAATCCTTTCTATTTCCCAGTTTACCCTCTTTGCGGATACCAAGAAAGGCAATCGTCCCGCCTTTACAGGTGCAGCCAAGCCGGATATAGCAACTGCCTTCTATGAGTTTTTCAATCAAAAGCTAGCTCAGGAAGTACCTGTTCAGACAGGCATCTTTGGAGCGGATATGCAGGTGGAGCTGGTAAATGATGGGCCAGTTACCATCATTCTTGATACTAAAAATAGATAAGAAAACCAAGCCCAGTTGGCTTGGTTTTTGTTTATAGACACTCCCAGAAGGCGATGTGTTTGTTGTAAAAGTCGGGATAGTTTTCTCTTAGGTGGCTAGCCGTCATATAATATAAAGTAGAATGACAGGAAGTAAAGACTGGAGTAAGAGAGTAGAAATATTGAGGGTCAGTGATGGCTAAAAAGACAAATAATAGAAAATCGCTGATGAGCACTCCTAAATAGTAGAAGCGAATTTTTTTGTTCATCTGAGGATAAATCTCAGAGAACTGTTTTTTGAGTCGATTGACCAAGCGAAATAGCAGTAGTCCTTGAGCAAGGATGAAAATGAAGCAAAAAATCAGGCCTCTCTCCAAAGAAAGTTCGTATCGGGGTCTGAAAGTTACCAACAGTAGCAAATCGCTGACTACAATGGCTGCAAAATGGATTCTAAAGAGCTTTTTCATAGGAAGACCTCCCTCTTTTATCTAGCTTCATTCTACATCAAACGAATGGAACTTACAACTAAAATAATAAAAAATCCCTGAAAGGAATTTCTTTCAAGAATAAGGGCTTAGTTGATTTTTTCGACATAGAGTTGTTTGGCGATATCCATACTAACTTGGAGGTCTTCACCTTTGTTGACCAGTGTAAAGGTATTGGAAAAATTATCAAACTGCTTGACTTTGACTTGGTTACCGATATGAATCTCATGCTTTTCTAAGTATTTAAGTAAGTCAAAGCTATCGTGAACTCGAGTCAGGAGATAGGTTCCAGCTTCCTTGGTACCTGCCAGTGGTAAGTTGTTGATTTCAACCAAGAGCTCTCCCTTGGCTGGGATGGTTCCTCCGTGGGGACAGGTTTTAGGGAAGCCCAGCAGTTTATCCAGTCTCTCTACGAAGAGATCGGATACAGTGTGCTCTAGGACCTCGGCTTCTTCGTGGATCTGGTCACTGGTATAGTCGAGATGGTGAACTAGAAAGACCTCAATCAACCGGTGTTTGCGATAGAGCTCGGAGACTAGTTTGAGCCCAATATCTGTCAATAGATAGCCATTCTCCTTGTCCTTGAGGATGAGATTTTCACTTTTCATGCGTTTGATCATCTCTGTTACGGCAGGTGGAGAGACTTGCATACGGGCAGCAATTTCCTTATTGGTGATTTTTTGCATTTCCGTACCGATTTCATAAATACATTTTAGGTAGTCTTCTTTATTTGGCGTCATTCGTTTCCTCTTGTCTTTTCTCTCCATCTAGTATATCAAAAAAAGCTAGATTTCTCTAGCCTTCTGCCCTAATGGCTTTGATTTTAGTCCAGTTCTTTTACTGCAGCAATAGCAGCTTCAAAGTCTGGTTCCGTGTTGATGTTGTCAACGTATTCTACATAACGGATGACATTGTCAGTATCGAGAACAAAGACGGCACGTGCAAGGAGATGCCATTCGTTGATCAAGAGGGCATAATCGCGCCCGAAAGAATGGTCAAAATAGTCTGAAAGCATGATGGCATTGTCAAGGCCTTCAGCCCCGCACCAGCGTCCTTGGGCAAATGGTAGGTCCATAGAAACAGTAAGAACGACGGTATTGTCGAGGTTAGCTAGTTCTTGGTTGAATCGACGTGTTTGCGTTGAGCAGATACCAGTATCGATAGAAGGGACAACACTCAAGACTTTTTTCTTTCCTTCAAAGTCAGCTAGCGTTTTTTTAGAGAGACCGGTTGTCGTAAGAGAAAAGTCAAGTGCCTTGTCTCCGACTTGCAGTTGTTTACCTGTAAAGGTTACAGGATTTCCGAGAAAAGTGGTCATGAAACTACTCCATTCTTTTTTCTTTTATTTTACCGAGAATTGTCAGATTTTTCCAATGATTTGACTGGAAATTAAGCGATAAAAAACGCCTGTTCATGTGAGAACGACGTTTTTAATGGATTACTTAGACAAACCTTCAGCAATCTTGTCAAGGTTGTATTTCATCATGCTGTAGTAGCTGTCGCCTTCTTTGCCTTCTTCAGCAATTGAGTCAGTAAAGATTTGTGCGTAGATTGGGATGTTTGTGTCTTGTGAAACAGTCTTCATTGGACGGTCATCGACACTTGATTCAACAAAGAGTGATGGAACTTTTGTTTGGCGAAGTTTTTCAACCAAGGTCTTGATTTGTTCCGGTGTACCTTCTTCTTCCGTGTTGATTTCCCAGATGTAGGCACTTGGGACACCGTAGGCTTTAGAGAAGTATTTGAAGCATCCTTCGCTGGTTACGATGAGTTTCTTTTCAGCAGGGATATTGTTAAATTTCTCTTTGGCTTCCTTGTCTAGTTTGTCTAGTTTTTCAGTATAGTCTTTGAGATTTTTTTCGTAGAATTCCTTGTTGCTAGGATCTTTGGCAATGAGCTGTTTAGCGATATTTTTAGCATAAATCATCCCATTTTCAAGGTTGAGCCAAGCGTGTGGGTCTTCTTTGCCTTTCTCGTTTTGGCCTTCAAGGTAGATAACATCAACGCCTTCGCTGACTGCAAAGTAGTCTTTGTTTTCAGTTTTCTTGGCATTTTCGACCAATTTGGTAAACCAAGCATTGCCACCTGTTTCAAGGTTGATACCGTTATAGAAAATGAGGTCAGCCTCAGAAGTTTTCTTTACGTCTTCAGGAAGTGGTTCGTACTCGTGTGGGTCTTGACCAACAGGAACGATACTGTGAAGATCGATCTTATCGCCAGCGATATTTTTGGTAATATCAGCGATGATTGAGTTTGTAGCAACAACTTTTAGTTTTTGACCAGAAGTAGCATCTTTTTTTCCGCTAGCACATGCTACAAGTGCAATGACGGAAAGAAAGAGTACAAGCAATGTACCTAATTTTTTCATTAGATTCCTCCAGAAGGGTTTCCCCTTATTTATTGATTTTTTTATTTTTTAGTTTCAAGTATCGTTGTTTAGGAGAGATAAAGAAACTGATTAGAAAGAAGCTGGCGGATGTGAGCACGATGCTGGATCCTGCTGCGAGATTGAAGCTATAGCCGATAAAGAGTCCCAAAACAGAAGCGGTTGCCCCTAGGGTTGATGAAAGGAAAATCATGCTCTTTAGGCTATTAGCATAAAGGTAAGCCGTCGCAGCTGGGGTGATCAACATGGCTACGATAAGAATAGTTCCAACACTTTGCATGGCGGTGACTGACACAAGGGTCAAGAGCACCATGAGCAGATAGTGGTAGAAATTGACGGGCATTCCCATGGCTTTAGCCAGGAGCTCGTCAAAGGATGTAATCAATAGTTGTTTAAAGAAAATCCCGATAATCAAAAGAATCAATGCCCCAACACCGATGGTGATCCACATGTCCGTATCTTGGACAGCGAGGATATTCCCAAAAAGGATATGGAAGAGGTCTGTCGAACTCTTGGCAACACTAATCAAGATGACACCTAAGGCTAAGAAAGATGAAAAGGTAATACCAATGGCGGTGTCACTCTTGATGATAGAGTTTCCCTTGATGTAGGTAATGATGATGGAAGCCATCAAACCAAAGATGATCGCTCCAATAAAGAAATCAATTCCCAGGATAAAGGAAAGGGCTACGCCGGGCAAAACTGCGTGAGAGATAGCATCTCCCATGAGAGACATCCCACGTAGGATGATAAAACATCCCACAGCTCCAGCAACAACTCCGATGACAATAGCTGTTATCAAGGCGTTTTGTAGGAAATGGAAATTTTGCAATCCATTGATAAATTCTGCTATCATAGGTCACCTCCATTGAAAAAGAGTTTGCTACCGTAGGCCTTTTTAAGATTGGCTTCGGTAAAGGTTTCTATAGTCGGACCAAGGTCTATTAATTCTCGATTGAGAAGCAAAACTTGGTCGAAATAATGGGGGACTTTGCTGAGGTCATGATGGACGATGAGAACTGTTTTACCAGATTTTTTTAGGTCTCTCAGCGTGTTCATGATAATCTCTTCACTAACCGAGTCAATCCCGACAAAAGGCTCATCTAAAAAGATGTAGTCAGCTTCCTGCACAAGGCAGCGGGCAATCAACACACGTTGGAATTGTCCTCCTGAGAGCTGGCTGATTTGGCGATCAGCATAGTCTGAAAGTCCAACGATTTCAAGAGCCTCTGCCACTTTTTTCCAGTGGCTGGCCTTTAAAGTGTGAAAAAGCGGGATAGATGGATAGAGTCCCAGTGAGACACATTCCTTGACCTTGATAGGGAAATTGTAGTCGATATGGATTTTTTGCTCGACATAGGCAACTCGATGTAAAGATTTCTTGACTTCTTTGTCGTCGAGAAAGGCCTGACCTTCATGTGGGATAATTCCCAACATACCTTTTAATAAAGTTGATTTTCCAGCACCGTTTGGACCAATAATTCCGGTAATAGTTGGTCCTTGGAGCACTAGTGAAATATCCTTTAGTGCCAACGTCTCTTTGTAGGAGACACTGAGGTTTTCGATACGTATCATACAGTTGTATTCCTCCTATCTTTTAATATACATTAAAAAAAAAATTAAGTCAAGTTAATTTTTGAAAAATTTAAAATAATAACTGAAAAATGAAGAAAAAAGAGAGACCATTTTTAATTGCATTCCCAAGTGTTTTTTGCTAAGCTAAGAATAAGTGAAAAATGAAAGCGAGAACAAGATGACACGTTATCAAGACGATTTTTATGATGCAATCAATGGCGAATGGGAAAAGACAGCTGTCATTCCAGCTGATAAATCTCGAACAGGTGGCTTTATTGACCTTGATGAGGAAATTGAAGAGTTAATGCTGGCAACTACGGACAAGTGGTTGGCAGGAGAGGATGTCCCAGAGGATGCTATCCTCGCAAACTTTGTTAAGTACCATCGCATGGTACGCGATTTTGATAAGAGAGAATCAGATGGGATCAAGCCCGTCCTTCCTCTGCTCAAGGAATATCAGGATTTGGAGAGTTTTGCAGATTTTACCAGCAAACTGGCAGAGTTCGAACTAGCTGGTAAACCAAACTTCCTTCCATTTGGTGTATCGCCAGACTTTATGGATGCCAGAACCAATGTTCTTTGGGCCAGTGCTCCAGGAACAATCTTGCCAGATACAACCTACTATGCTGAAGACCATCCTCAACGTGAGGAGCTCTTGACTCTTTGGAAGGAAAGTACAACGAATCTTCTCAAAGCCTATGATTTCTCAGACGAGGAAATCGCAGACTTACTAGAGAAGAGATTGGAATTGGACCGTCGTATTGCGGCTGTAGTGCTTTCTAACGAAGAAAGTTCAGAGTATGCCAAACTCTACCATCCATACGCTTATGAAGATTTCAAGAAATTTGCCCCTGCCCTACCTTTGGATGATTTCTTCCAAGCAGTTCTTGGACAGACTCCAGACAAGGTTATCGTAGACGAGGAACGTTTCTGGCAAGCAGCAGACCAATTCTATAGTGAAGAAGCATGGCCTTTGCTTAAGGCGACTTTGATTTTGGGCGTAGTCAATCTTTCAACCAGCTATCTAACTGACGAGATTCGTGTTTTGTCAGGTGCCTATGGACGTGCCCTTTCAGGTGTTCCAGAAGCTCAGGACAAGGTCAAGGCAGCCTATCACTTGGCCCAAGGTCCCTTTAAGCAAGCCCTTGGTCTCTGGTATGCGCATGAAAAATTCTCTCCAGAAGCTAAGGCTGACGTAGAGAAAAAAGTAGCGACAATGATTGACGTTTATAAGGAACGCTTGGCCAAGAACGACTGGCTCACGCCTGAAACGCGAGACAAGGCCATTGTCAAACTCAATGTCATCAAGCCTTATATCGGTTATCCAGAGGAATTGCCAGAACGCTACAAGGACAAAGTAGTGGATGAAACTGCCAGTCTCTTTGAGAATGCCCTAGCCTTTGGGAGTGTGGAAATCAAGCACAGCTGGAGCAAGTGGAACCAACCGGTTGATTACAAGGAGTGGGGCATGCCAGCACACATGGTCAATGCCTACTACAATCCTCAGAAGAACTTGATTGTCTTCCCAGCTGCCATTTTACAGGCTCCATTCTATGATTTGCATCAGTCGTCTTCAGCTAACTACGGTGGTATTGGTGCTGTTATTGCCCATGAAATCTCTCATGCCTTTGACACAAATGGTGCGTCCTTTGATGAAAATGGTAGCCTCAAGGATTGGTGGACAGAGAGTGACTATGCTGCCTTTAAAGAAAAAACACAAAAAGTTATCGACCAGTTTGATGGCCAAGAATCTTACGGAGCAAGAATCAACGGAAAACTAACTGTATCAGAAAACGTTGCTGACTTGGGCGGAATTGCTGCAGCCCTTGAAGCTGCTAAGAGAGAACCAGACTTCTCAGCTGAAGAATTTTTCCACAACTTTGCTCGTATCTGGCGCATGAAAGGCCGTCCTGAGTTGATGAAACTCATGGCCAGTGTCGATGTGCACGCGCCTGCCAAACTCCGTGTCAACGTTCAAGTACCAAACTTCGATGACTTCTTTACAACATACGATGTCAAAGAAGGCGACGGCATGTGGCGTTCACCAGAGGACCGTGTGATTATTTGGTAAGACAAAAACCAAGGAAAATTTCCTTGGTTTTTTGCTTGTTAGAAAAAGGGATTAAAGGTCTTTTCGTGAGCGATGGTCGTAGCTGGACCATGTCCAGGATAGACATCGTAGTTAGGAAGAGTGAAAAGTTGCGTCTGAATGCTATGGAGGAGTTGTTCCGTGCTACCTGTAGGAAGGTCCGTCCGTCCGATGGTTTCTCGGAATAGAGCATCTCCGGTCAAGACTAGATGAGCATCAGGAAAGACGATAGAAACGCCGCCGATAGAGTGCCCTGGGGTTGGTAGAACGGTAAAACGAAATTCCTCAAGCTGGTATTCTTCATGAAAGACAAAGGTGTGCTCTGCTGGTTTTGCGACCACATCTGCCAGATCATCATGACGAGGGAGACCAGAGAGATTATCGACTGGAGTGTAAAGCCAGCTAGCTTCGCTCTCTGCTACATAAACTGTGGGATTTCCAAAAGTCTCGCGAACCAAGTCCAGACTCATAATATGGTCGTAGTGGGTGTGGGTCAGGAGAATCGCGCAGACGGGTTTGTTGATCTTCTCGATAGTCTTGCGAATAGCTTCCCAATGGCTACCTGGGTCAACCACAATCAGGTGTTGGTCCCCTTCTAGATAATAAGTGTTTTCATAGGCAACGGGATTCACGGTTTTATGGATTTTCATACTGGCTCCAATCTCAAAGAATGTACTAAACTAAGTATAGCACAGAAGAGGGAAATAAAGTGAAAAGAAAGTCCCTCTTTTGTGCTAGAGGGACAATGATCTTATTTAAACTTGAAATCTTCGTAAATGAGTTTTACTTTAGGATTCTTTTTCTTGATTTGCTTGGCAAGGGCCTTCATCATAGGAAGAGGTCCACACATATAGACTGTAGTCTGGTCAGGGATTTCTTCTTGATCCAAAGTCAGGTATCCTTTTTCATTGCTATCGACCAGCTGCAGATCAAAGTTAGCATTTTGACGGGCGTAGTCACGAAGTAGATCTAGGTAGACAGCATTTTCCTCTCCACGGAAACTATAGTAGAAGCGGACGTTCCTGTCTAGGATAGGGTGTTCTCGGATATAAGAGATGAAAGGTGTCATTCCAATTCCACCTGCAATCCAGATTTGCTGCTTTGGACCATGTTCCATAGTCATATGCCCATAGGCGCGATCAACTGCAACCTTGCTACCAACTTGAAGATTGTCATAGATATTTTTGGTGTGGTCACCAGAGTTTTTTATCGTAAAATAAAGAGTTCGTCCTTGTCCTCCAGAGATGGAGAAAGGGTGTGGAGCAGTCTCAAAACCTTTTTGGAAAATTTTTAGAAAGGCAAATTGTCCATATTCGTAGGTGAAAGGATGACTGAGCTCTATTTCAATTTCAGCTGTATCGTGGTTGAGGCGTTTGATTCCTACGATTTTTCCAAGATAGGTGAAACCGATCTTTTGATAAAGGAAAATAATATAAAAACCTGCAAGCAAGCCTAAAAGAGCATAGATTCCAAAGATAAGACCTAGGAAACTAAAGGAGAGGAGACGATTTCCCATGATCATCAAAACATGGAAGAGGCCAAAGATATAGGCTAGATAAACCAATCGATGAATCCATCTCCATGCTTCATACTGGATATATTGTCCCAGATAGGCAACCAGAACAATGCTGATAAAGATATAGATAGCAATATTTCCAAACTGGGCGGCCAAATGCGAACCCCAGAGACCACCCATGCTAAAGTTGTGTAGGGTTAGTAGGAGTATGGATAGAAAAGCCGTGAATTTATGAGCTAGATACATCTTTTCAAGTCCGTTAAACCAAGCCTCAAGCAAGGGTAAACGGCTAGCTAGTATAAAAGTAAGTGAGAGGGTAGTGAGAGCTAAACCAGGGATTAGAAACTGATTAGCGCCTGAACTGAGCCAAGCCAGAATAGTCAGAAGCATACTAAGTCCGATAAATAAAATACCTTTTAATGATTTCATAGTAGAATTCCTTTCATGGATTTACCTTATATTAGATGTAATAAGGTTTGTTACATTTTAACAAAAAAAGAATCTCTCGTCAAGGTTTAGGTTCTAGGCCTCTAAGTCAAATCTTCATGATAATCTATAAATAATGGCTAAGAAATATACTGTTAAATTTGTGCACTTCTTATAGAAAATTTTTTGTTATAACAATGTAAGGCTTGGGAAAATTTAACTTCTACAAGACTCTAAAAAATAAATTGATACATTAAAGTGTATTTTATTTAATTATAAGATAAATGGTTATGGGGGTTTACATGCTGTAAACCTAAGTGGATATTGGTTTTTTAAAACATTTACCATTAAATTATTTTTGTATTTTTCTAAAATAAAATTATTAAAAATATTGAAAAAGAGAACAGAAAATGTTAGTATGAATATGCATATTGAATATGAGGATATAATCCTTTTGAAATATCAAAATTTAAAAGCCTTTTTAAGGAGAGAAAGAAATTTTGTTTTTCTATATTTCAATATCGACATAATAAAAATAGGGAGGTTGTGTATCTTATGAAGAGTAAGCAACAGGGTTTTAGAACGGAGAAATACATTCGATACGGGATTCGAAAGTATAGTTTAGGAGTAGCATCAGTAGCAATTTCAGCAGGTTTGATGTTTTTGGGCAATGGAGCAGTATCTGCGATGGAACTTCAAGGAGCAGATACTACGCTTGTTTCAACATCGACATTGAATACGGAATCTTCTACGGAAACAAAAACACCTGAAAATTCGATAAAAAAAGAAAAAGAAGTTGCCCTTAAGACGGTTGATAAAACGGATTTAGTTAAAAAAATTACAGAACTTGAAGAGAAAGTAAAAACAGCAAAGAATATAGATGACATAGTATTATCATCTGCTAAAGAACTATTAGATTCTGCGAAATCTGTCATCTCAAAAGAGATAGTTGAGCAAGAGGAAGTGGATACTGAACTTGCTAAGATTAGAGATTTAATTACGGTATTTGCTGAGTCTACCGAAGTTGAGAAAATAACGGGATCTACAGAAAAAGCAGAAAAAGTAGAAGAAACAAAAGAAACTGTCGAACCAGTCCAAGAAGGTAAAAAAGTCTTAGAACAAGTTACGTCTGAAGCTGAGGTAACCAATGTTTTAGCAACTGAAGCAGTCCGGAAAAATAAGCTTGAGGCTGAAAACAAAGCGGCAATTGAGGCGGCGATAGCTAATAATAAAGAAGTTATTGCAGAAACGAAAAAAGTCCTAGCGAATGATACCCTTACAGCTAAACAAATCAATGATCAATTGTCACGCTTAAATGATTCCATTCTTGCTGTCTACAATGATTTGAAGAAAGCGGGAGTTGGAAAAGACGGAAACTTCGGAGTAGCTTTGGCTGCTCAAGATTTCTATGCCGAAGAGGGTTCTAACACAACTCATGCATCGGAAATAAACGCTTCAAATCATACTGGTAAAGATACCTATACAATTCCAGTCCAAGAAATTAAATTAATTACGGGTACTGATGCTACAGGGCTAGAGATTGAAGTCTATTCTAATCAACGGACTGGTGAAGATACCAATGCTGGAAATGGGATGCATACAGAACAAGGTGGAAAAACTGGACATAACAACAAAGGACGTGTAGACTATCCATTAACCCCTGATGCTGCTAAAAAGTTAGCTGAAGAAGCACCACTTTGGAGAAATAAACTCCGTGCGGATGGGTCAAGAATTTCAAACGCTGCGACGTCAATATACTCTGCTAACGGTGGTTATGAATACCTAGCTACAGAAATTTATGGCTATGGGTATGAACAAGGAGTTGACAGAGTTTATATTAAAGGCTTGAAAGATCGTATCGCTGTTTCTGAGAATGCCAAGCAAGCTGGTTGGAGTTTAACTTCTGTAACCCCAACTAACCTTGTGCCGGGATTGACATACGATTCAGAAACAGACACAATTCAAGGAAAAGTTATAGCGGATATTGAAAATGGAGTTTATGATTTACGATTTAATATTACTGCGACCAATACAGACGGTCGTACGGTAACTTTCCAAATTCAGAATCTTCGTGCTGGTTGGGTCGGATGGCAAGATAGTACGCCTCCTAAAATAAAATCAGATTCTGAGCGTTATGATCGTAAAGTAGGTGATGATGCTAATGTAAACATTCAATTCTATGACGAATCAGGTGCCAGTGCAACACCAGCAAATAGTCGAGGAACTTATAACTACACGACGGTTGAAGGAAAAGTTGTAAGAGTGCCTCAAAGATTTTCTAGAGCAGTGACAGGAGTTTCGGGATATAATACTATTGGTGAACAATTAGATGATTCTAAAGTCCTAATTCCAGGTACTAGCTATAGTGTTGCAAATAGTACTTCTGATGAGCAAGCTGCTGATCAAACGAATATGGGGAGAGGAATCATTTCTGGAAAATTAACTGAAGCAGGAATTTACACAGTCTCCGTATTTGCAAAAGATTATGATAAATTGGCTAATAATAATGTCTGGAACCAATCTGGACAAGAAGCACATGCTACTGTAACATTAGTCGTGAAACCTAAGGTTGAGGTTCAAAACGTTGAAACTTACTCAACAGTTGTACCAGTTAAAATTTCTAAAGGTGCATCAAGTGCTAAGGTAACAATGCCTGATGGTACTGTAACCAATCTAAAAGCAGTTAATGGCAAATGGCTCGTAGACAGTGCCTCAACCAACACAGCTGTTTCTGAAAATCAAGAATTAGGTATTGTAGATTCCGATACAGTCTTTAATATTCCTGTGACATCAGAGGCAACTGCCAAAGTTGGTGTTGATAATATCAAAGTAGAAGCATCTGCTGAAAATGTTAAGGGAACTTTCTTACGTGAACAAGTTGAGTTAAATGGAACAGATGGGCAAAAACATACTGCGACTTTTAATAAGGCTACTGGACACTGGGAGTTACCTGGCGACTATGCTGAAAGTAAAACACTGAATGGTGATGGTACGACAAGATGGACTAAACGTCAAGTGTACACAGAAGCTCAGCAAGACGGTGGTATGAAATTTTATATCTATGAGTACATTCGACAGCTTGATAGCACTGAGAAAGTGACAAGTGTCGAAACGCCAACTCGTCCAGAAACGATTTATGTTTCTAAGAACACAAATCAAACAGGTGATGGAATGTCAGTAACGATCACCTACGATAAACATTCAAATACCTGGGCGTCGTCTGATGGCACAGAAGTGACCGCTACTAAGCTAGGAAATGACTCTTGGGAAGTTCATACTAAGTCTGGATTTGGTGGTATTATTAGAGGGACTATTGCCACAAATACAGACGTGGCAACGGTTGTAAATACAAAACCAACAGCAACTTCACAAGATTATACTTCAACAAAAGGTACAGCTGTTGACCTTCGTAATGAAGCAAAAGCTGCAGTAAGCATCTCAGACTCTGAAGATACTAAGTACGGAAAAACAACTTACATTACTCGTATTACAGTAACATCTCCTTCAGGAGTTCAGAAGGTTTATGACACTAAACAAGATGCAAATAACTACAATATTGCTAGTGGATATAGCTTAAATGAAGTAGGGGTATATACTGTTAAGATTGATGTTATTGATAGTAATGGAAATTACACTACTGAAGCAACAATCGGTGGAACTGAGTCGGGAGTTGATCATGGAGTTGATTCATCAACCGCTACAACAACCTACCATATTACAGTAACTGATACGATTGAAGGGCATAATGTGACTTCGACTGATATTCAAGGTGCTACTCAAAAAGAAACTCCAACCTTTACATCTGTTGGAGATGGATCACCAGTAAAACCAAGTGCTTTTTCGCCTGCTAAGTTAGTAGATCCAAAAACAGGTGGATTTGTTGATACTCTAACAATTGATGGTCAGGGTACCTACTCAATTGATAATGAAACAGGTGAAGTAACTTTTGTTCCATTGAAGACATTTACCGGTACAGCTACACCTGTCACAGTTTCACTTACTGCAAAATTAGGAAAAGATGCTAATGATACGGATATTACAGCAACTGCTACAGCAACGTATACTCCAACTGTAATACCTGTTAAACCAACTTCTACAGATGATGAATCTGAAGGTCCTAAAGGGCAAACACAAAACGGTACACCAACTTTTACTGGTGGTAAAGTTGAAGTAAACGGTGTAGAGAAGACTGTTGAAATTGATGAAAATGTTAAACCAACCTTTGATGATGGCACAACTAAGAAAGTTGTTCCGGGAGAAGGAACTTATACCATTGATGAAAATGGTGTGGTAACTTTCACACCAGAAAAAGACTTTGTTGGGAAGGCTTCAGGAGTTACAGTCAAACGAGTTGATAAGAACGGAACAGAAATAACTGCAAGATACACTCCGACTGTCCGTCCAATTACTTCATTTGTAGATACTAAGGGGAATACATTAATTCCAACCGAGGACGGCGAACAACCTAAGAAAGATATTCCAGGCTACCGCTTCGTAGAGACTAAGAAACTTCCAAACGGCGACACAGAACACGTTTATGAGAAGGTTAAGACTAGTCATAAGGATAAGGAAGGCAATGACATTCCAGGCCACCCAACCGAAGACGGTGAACAACCTAAGAAAGATATTCCAGGCTACCGCTTCGTAGAGACTAAGAAACTTCCAAACGGCGACACAGAACACGTTTATGAGAAGGTTAAGACTAGTCATAAGGATAAGGAAGGCAATGAAATTCCAGGCCACCCAACCGAAGACGGTGGACAACCGAAGAAAGATATTCCAGGCTACCGCTTCGTAGAGACTAAGAAACTTCCAAACGGCGACACAGAACACGTTTATGAGAAGGTTAAGACTAGTCATAAGGATAAGGAAGGGAATGACATTCCAGGTTATCCAACCGAAGACGGCGAACAACCTAAGAAAGATATTCCAGGTTACCGCTTCGTAGAGACCAAAAAACTTCCAAACGGCGACACAGAACATGTCTACGAAAAAGTGAAGACTAGTCACAAGGATAAAGAAGGGAATGAAATTCCAGGTTATCCAAGCGAAGACGGCGAACAACCTAAGAAAGATATTCCAGGTTACCGCTTCGTAGAGACCAAAAAACTTCCAAACGGCGACACAGAACATGTCTACGAAAAAGTGAAGACCAGTCACAAGGATAAAGAAGGGAATGACATTCCAGGTTATCCAAGCGAAGACGGCGAACAACCGAAGAAAGATATCCCAGGTTACCGCTTCGTAGAGACTAAGAAACTTCCAAACGGCGACACAGAGCACGTTTATGAGAAGGTTAAGACCAGTCACAAGGATAAGGAAGGCAATGAAATTCCAGGTTATCCAACCGAAGACGGCCAACAACCGAAGAAAGATATCCCAGGTTACCGCTTCGTAGAGACTAAGAAACTTCCAAACGGTGATACAGAACACGTTTATGAGAAGGTTAAGACCAGTCACAAGGATAAGGAAGGCAATGAAATTCCAGGTTATCCAACAGAAGACGGCGAACAACAGAAGAAAGAAATTCCAGGTTACCGCTTCGTAGAGACTAAGAAACTTCCAAACGGTGACACAGAACACGTTTATGAGAAGGTTAAGACCAGTCATAAGGATAAGGAAGGCAATGAAATTCCAGGTTATCCAACAGAAGACGGCGAACAACCGAAGAAAGATATCCCAGGTTACCGCTTCGTAGAGACTAAGAAACTTCCAAACGGTGACACAGAACATGTTTATGAGAAGGTTAAGACTAGTCATAAGGATAAGGAAGGGAACGAGATTCCAGGCTATCCAAGCGAAGACGGCGAACAACCTAAGAAAGATATTCCAGGCTACCGCTTCGTAGAGACCAAGAAACTTCCAAATGGAGATACAGAGCACATCTACGAAAAAGTGAAGACTAGTCACAAGGATAAGGAAGGCAACGAGATTCCAGGCTATCCAAGCGAAGACGGCGAACAACCTAAGAAAGATATTCCAGGCTACCGCTTCGTAGAGACTAAGAAACTTCCAAACGGTGACACAGAACACGTTTATGAGAAGGTTAAGACCAGTCACAAGGATAAGGAAGGCAATGAAATTCCAGGTTATCCAACAGAAGACGGCGAACAACCGAAGAAAGAAATTCCAGGTTACCGCTTCGTAGAGACTAAGAAACTTCCAAACGGTGATACAGAACACGTTTATGAGAAGGTTAAGACCAGTCACAAGGATAAGGAAGGCAATGAAATTCCAGGTTATCCAACAGAAGACGGCGAACAACCGAAGAAAGATATTCCAGGTTACCGCTTCGTAGAGACTAAGAAACTTCCAAACGGTGACACAGAACACGTTTATGAGAAGGTTAAGACCAGTCATAAGGATAAGGAAGGCAATGAAATTCCAGGCTATCCAACCGAAGACGGTGAACAACCTAAGAAAGATATTCCAGGTTACCGCTTCGTAGAGACTAAGAAACTTCCAAACGGCGACACAGAGCATGTCTACGAAAAAGTTGTTACTGCCCCTCAACAAAAACCGACTGAGCAATCTCCAACTACTAAAGCAACCAAAGAATTACCTAATACTGGTACGGAAGATCATGTAGCTTTGGCAGCTCTAGGAGTACTTGGTTTGATGAGCGGATTTGGACTTGTGTCTCGTAAGAAAAAAGAAGACTAATTCTATACTCGAGATTCTAAGTAGTATCCATTAGTTTCTTAAACAAAAAACCAACTAATCTAATGATTAGTTGGTTTTTTGTCTATTCTCGATTTTTCCAAGCTTGGTAGCGGGTGTCAATCAAGAGTTGGGTTAAGCGTCCCATGGTTTCTCTTTCTTCAGGAGTGAGGGATTGGGCTTGGATAAAGAGATGGTGAATGTGTTCAATGACCTTGAAGGAAGAAAGATCGTTGATAGAGGAGATGCCTGCATCGAGAATGATTCCAAAAAAGAGGTCAAAGTAGAGCTGCAGTTCAGTATCAGGGACCGTCTCAACCCATTCCTTGAAGGTAGTATCGACTTGCTGGCTGTCACTATTGGTCTCGTCTAGTTGGACAAAGTGTTTGTCTTCAACCTGCCAACTAAAGGTGTCATGCTGGGCAAGACCGCCTAAGGCGGTGCTTCGAACGACGATTTTTTTATCCGGAATTTCCAGCATCATCCCGATGATAGACCCTTGTGGGACAAATACTTTCGTTCTTTCCATCATGTTTTGATAGCCAGCTGTTTCGGTTAGTTCCTTGTGAAGTCCAGGGGCATCAAAAGTATAGACAGAGATAATGTTTTTCTGCAAGTTTGGATCAAGTTGACTGGCAGCATAGACAGCTAGATTGCCCCCTTTTGAGTGTCCTGCTAGGATAACCTTTTGGTTGGGGTGTTGAGCAAAAAAATTCTCTAAATACTGGAGGGCGTGTTTTTGAGCTGGGATTTCCTTCATATAGGTCATATGGAAATCTTCTTTCCAACCGATGATACTATCATCCGTCCCACGAAAAACAAGCAAATAGGTATCGAGACTGATACCATAAGTCATGGCTGCAAACTGTTTTTGCAATTCAGGATCAATATCGTTAATAAAGTCTGAGAGCTTGCAATTTTTAAAGCGTTTGTGTTGAGCAAGCTGATCTAACAATTGAAGACGGTTCTTATTGGTCAGAATAGTCGTGCCTCTAGGGATTTGAGATGCAAGATCTATGAGACGCTTTGGTTCTTGGGTGACTACATTATCAAAAGCAAGGTAGGTTAATTCAGTCAAGGCAAGAACATCTAACTCGTTCACGGGGAGGTCATAAAAGGAATCGTATGCTACATCATTTAAGTAGTCAAAAATATTGGCCATAAAAGCTCCTTTCTCTATGTTTATGCTATCACATTTACTAAGAATTAGCTAGTGGGCTTGTTCGAATGACCTAGTAGGGTTTGATTGAAATACATAGAAGATAGATTGCTCCTATTTCAAACCTCTAAACGAGCTTACTTGTATGTTTTTGCTATCAATCCCATTTTCCTTTAAAAAATTCTTCATCTCATTTACATCATCAGGCTTACCTGTGATGAGATAGTTGGCTTGATTGCCGTATTCATCAATAGCACGTTTTAAAAATTCTTGACTTTGAGAAAGTTCATCGCTAGTTTTATAAGTAAAATTCGGTGTTTTTTGAGCCAGTTCTTTCATCTCATTATCGAAAATAGTAACTCCTTTGTCAAAATGGCTGAGAATAATCGGACATTTACCAGCCCATTCTTTGATAAGGGGGCGTAGAGCAGAAATGCCGACATCAGATGCAAAGCAAACTAGTAGCTTACTCGTATCTTTAACAGTCAAAGAGGAATCCAGCCAACTCATCTCAATCTCACTGCCAGCCGGTAAATGTGTAAAGGTGTTCTTAAAGTTGCTACCACTATTATGAGTCAAGATGAGAATTTCATCTTCATCAGGTGTGGAGGCAATGGTTAGCCATCGACTGGTCTGCTCTCCCTTAGCTTCATATTTACTAGCAGTAGACGAGGTATCAGGGAGTGTAAACTTAGCATAAGCCCCAGCTTTCCAGATTTGCTGACTCGGTTTTGTGATATGAATTAAATATAGATCTCCGCTGGGGTTTTCGATGGATTTTATCGATAATGTCTGGCTTCGTCCCAGATAAGCGATGACACTCCAAGTTATAATACATAGCGCTCCAAGTGTTGATAGAATGATAATAAACATTTTTTTACCTCTTTTCATTTTTTATGACTCCTGTTCTTAATTTTATGAATGAATTATAAAATAATTCATTCATATCTTTTCAAAAAATAAAGAAATCCATTCTTTATTTTAGAACTCCTTTAATGAAGTTGGTTGCAAGTATTTCAACAGTTTTGCCAATATCTGGAAAATCTTTTTCCGTGATATGCATATCCATATAGTAAAAAAGATTATAAACCTGTAAAATATCTTGAATCTTTTCTGGCGAGTACCCTTCAGCCTGCATACGATTTGTAAAAGTTTTAACTAGAAACTGATGAAAAGGATTTGCGACTTTGCCTTCTTCCGAGGAATAGTAGCTGTGCAACTCATCTGCGATGGCAGGATTGTACCATTCTGCAAGGATTTTATTGGAAGAAACGAGAGTTCTGGACTGAGCAAATAGTTGACCAATGAGGTCGATCATGTCAATTTCCCAATCCAGTTCTTCGATCATAGCTTGGCGAACACGGTTGTTTTCATCTATATAGATGTCTAGAAAAATAGCTTCTTTACTCTCATAATAGTTATAAAAAGAACCAACTGCAACACCAGCTTGCCTAGCAATTTCTGAAATTCCTGTTGCCTTGTAACCTTTTTTCGAAAAAACTTCATAGGCTGCTGTCTTTAAAGATTGTTTTTTGTCCAATATGATTTAACCTCCTTAGTTTTCATGAATGAATAACTTTGTTCGTTCATTCATATTCTAACAAATCATGGCTAGCTTGTCAATAAGAAGGCTAGATCTATTAAATAAGTTAAAGAAACGCTAACTAAATGAGCACAAAAAGGAAAATATAGGATAAGGCTGGAACTATAATTAAAAATAAGGTATGATATCAGTGGGAATATTCTCTATTTAGCATCTGTTTTCTGATCTGGATTTGGGAAATAGGCTGCTAAACAGTATGAGATACTGATCCGTAAATCTGATATGAAGGGTTTTGATACTTTGAGAAATAACAAAGGAGGAGCGCATGCACAAGATTTTACTAGTAGAAGATGACCAAGTTATTCGGCAACAAGTTGGGAAATTACTCTCTGAGTGGGGTTTTGAGGTCGTTTTGGTAGAGGACTTTATGGAAGTCTTGAGCCTTTTTGTTCAGTCAGAACCTCATTTGGTCCTCATGGATATTGGTCTGCCTCTTTTTAATGGTTACCACTGGTGTCAGGAGATTCGCAAGATTTCCAAGGTACCCATCATGTTTCTGTCTTCGAGAGACCAGGCGATGGATATTGTCATGGCGATCAATATGGGGGCAGATGACTTTGTGACCAAGCCTTTTGACCAGCAGGTGCTCCTTGCCAAGGTTCAAGGCTTGTTGCGCCGTTCCTATGAGTTTGGGCGGGATGAAAGTTTGCTAGAGTATGCAGGTGTGATTCTCAATACCAAGTCTATGGATCTGCACTATCAGGGTGAAGTCCTGAGCTTGACCAAGAATGAATTTCAAATTTTGCGGGTCTTGTTTGAACATGCTGGCAATATCGTAGCGCGTGATGACTTGATGAGAGAACTCTGGAATAGCGACTTTTTCATCGATGACAATACCTTGTCTGTCAACGTTGCTCGCTTGCGCAAAAAGTTGGAGGAGCAAGGCTTAGTAGGCTTTATCGAAACCAAGAAAGGGATAGGATACGGACTGAAACATGCTTGATTGGAAATCATTTTTTCTAGCCTATCTGCGTTCTCGCAGTCGCATCTTTGTCTATATTTTTTCATTAGGCTTTCTCGTCCTTCTCTTTCAGTTTTTATTTGCTAGTCTAGGAACTTATTTTCTTTATTTCTTTCTACTCAGTAGTTTTTTGACCTTCTTATTTTTGGCTTGGGATATTTTTGCAGAAGCTCAGGTTTACCGGCAGGAAGTACTCTATGCTGAGAGAGACCCCAAGTCTCCTCTGGAATGTGCGCTAGTAGAAAAACTCGAAGAGCGTGAGTCTGAATTGTATCAAAAGAAGTCGGAAGCGCAGAGCAAGCTGACGGATTTGCTTGATTACTACACCTTATGGGTTCACCAGATCAAGACGCCCATTGCGGCTAGTCGCCTTTTAGTAGCAGAAGTCTCTGATCGGGAGGTCAAGCAGCAACTGGAACAGGAAATCTTCAAGATTGACTCCTATACCAACCTGGTGTTGCAGTACCTGCGTTTAGAGAGTTTTCACGATGATTTGGTCTTTGAACAGGTTCAAGTGGAGGACTTGGTCAAGGAGATGGTTCGTAAGTACGCACTTTTCTTTATCCAGAAGGGGCTAGCAGTCAATCTACATGATCTCGACAAAACTATCGTGACCGATAAGAAGTGGCTGTTGGTCGTCATTGAACAAATCCTCTCAAACAGTCTTAAGTACACCAAGGAAGGTGGGCTAGAGATTTCTATGGAAGGTCAGGAGCTCTGTATCAAGGATACGGGGATTGGGATAAAAAACAGTGATGTGCTCCGAGTCTTTGAACGTGGCTTTTCAGGATATAATGGTCGTCTAACCCAGCAGTCATCTGGACTGGGCCTCTATCTATCTAAGAAAATTTCTGAGGAACTGGGGCACCGGATTCGTATCGAGTCTGAGGTTGGGACAGGAACAACCGTTCGCATTAAATTTTCCAATAGGAATCTGATAATTGAGTGAGCATAGTTGATGATAACCTTATCCATCTGTGGAATTTTTGTTCTAGTCTATATCTCTATTTTCATGATAACGTCTAGAAGTTACCGTGAGATTGTCCAGATGTAAAAAATGTTACACTAGGAAACGACTAGAATATAGTCAAACAATAAAAGAGGCAATAATGAAAGAAAGTTATTTTGACGGAGGAATCCTAGATTATAGTGGATACTCTATCTTAGTAGCCATAATTTTCGGGCTTACCTTGGGGATCGCAACACCTTGGGCGGTTTGCATGATGCAAAATTGAAAACCAAACACACGGTAGTGGATGGGTAATGTCTATACTTTGACGGGATTGGAGCACAACTGTTCGGTAACTGGATCAAGTGGTTTCTTCTAACCATCATCACGTTTGGGATCTATGGCTTCTGATTGAAAATAAAAATGAAGCAATGGATTGTCGAACAAACCAATCATGTTTAATCATTAAACGGCATCTTCTTTCAGAGGAGATACCGTTTTTTTCTTTTTCGGATAAGGAAACAAAAATTTCTTCCTTTCTCTATCTGTTCAATTGATAGATTTCGTTGGAGAAAGACTGTAAAATTTTTGATATAATGTTAAGGATAGACTGACGGATGCTTAAAGGATAATTTTCAAAAACATAACAGGTGAGAAGAAAAATATGTAAGATTGAAAAGAAGTCTCTCTACCATCATCCAAGCAGAAACAAGAGTATATGAAATAAAAGGAGTAACCAATGTCCAGAAACTATTCAACACGTGAATTCCGCGAGAAACTATATGATGACCTTCATGTTCGATTAAGAGATACAGTGATTTTGATGTGTGCGATTTTTATTGCCTCTATAGGTCTAAATATGAATTCAACAGCTGTCATTATTGGAGCCATGCTGATTTCCCCTCTTATGACACCGATTGTTGGACTGGGTTTTGGTTTAGCTATTTTTGATACCCGTTTAATCAAACAATCTCTAGAGGTTTTATTTACTCAAGTATTGGTCAGCTTGCTTGTCTCGACTCTGTATTTCTGGATTTCTCCCTTATCTTATGCAAGTAGCGAACTGATTGCACGAACCACTCCAACCATTTGGGATGTTCTCATTGCTATTGCTGGTGGGATAGCAGGTGTAATTGGGTCAAGGAAAAAAGAAGCAAATAATATCGTGCCAGGAGTAGCCATTGCAACAGCTTTGATGCCACCTATCTGTACTGCAGGCTATGGTTTAGCTAATGGAAATGTACGATTTTTATTTGGGGCTCTCTATCTTTTCTTGATCAACTGTGTCTTTATCATGCTAGCCAACATTGTTGGAACAAGAATTTTGATGAGAAAATCTCCCTTAAGTTCATTTAAAGAGCTAAACATTAAAATGAGAATTGGGTTGATATCCTTGATTGTATTATTGATTCTTCCAGCCAGCTATTCAGCAGTCACTCTGACGATGGATCAAGCGCGAAAAGAAGGAATCAAACAGTTTGTAGCAAAAGAGTTCGCCAATCACACGGTCATTAATCAAGTCTACAAGTCAAGGAACAATGAATTGGTCTTGACGGTTGTTGGAGATCCGATTTCAGACGAAGAATTAGAAACGCTCCATCAAAAACAAGCCTCTTACGGTATTCAATCTGTTCAATTAAAAGTCAATCAAGTTCATAATTCGACAAAATTAGATAGTGAGATGACCAAGGAATTTTACGAAAATATTAACAAGTATATCGATCAAAAACTCTCTGAAAAAGATTCACAAAAAGATCTCGTAAAAGAAAATGAGGCAGACAAGGACTGAGGATAGTTAACTTATCTAACTCATGGAAGCAAATCTTGGGAGGATATCCCATATCCAACAGTTAGTGGATAGAAAGGATTGTTTATGAGGATACCATTTGTGGTGGTTTAACCAATCACTACTAGCTCAGGTTAAATAAAATATAAAAAAGCAACAACTGAGATAGTTGTTGCTTTTCTGGCTCTGAAAAACGTTTCTCAGACAGTGATCGTTTTATTTCTCAACACGAGATTTGTCGGCGATATCAGCAAGGATTGCTACTACAAACTCATCTACTGGGACAGTTTGTGTTTCTTTTTGTCCGTAGCGACGAACATTGACAGTTCCGTCTTCCATTTCCTTATCCCCAACGATCAATTGGTAAGGAATCTTGCTGGTTTGTGAAGCACGAATCTTGAACTGCATTTTTTCATTGCGATCATCTACGTCTGCACGGACACCACGGTCACGAAGTTTCTTAGCTACTTCCCAAGCGTAGTCAACGTGTTTCTCGTTAGATACTGGGATGAGGGTTACTTGATGTGGTGCAAGCCATGTTGGAAAGGCACCCTTGTAGTTCTCAATCAAGATAGCTGTGAAGCGTTCCATAGTTGAGATAACACCACGGTGAATCATAACTGGACGGTGTTCTTCACCATCAGCCCCAATGTATTTGAGGTCGAAGCGTTCTGGGAGCAAGAAGTCAAGCTGGATAGTCGAAAGGGTTTCTTCTTTTCCAAGGGCTGTCTTAACCTGAATATCCAATTTTGGTCCGTAGAAGGCTGCTTCGCCTTCGGCTTCAAAGTAGTCAACACCCATTTCATCAAGGGCTGCACGAAGCATGGTTTGGGCATTTTCCCACATCTCATCGTTATCAAAGTACTTGTGAGTATCTTGAGGGTCACGAAGAGAGAGGCGGAAGCGGTATTCAGTCAAGTTGAAGTCTTCATAAACATCGATAATCAACTGAAGGGCACGTTGGAATTCTTCTTGGATTTGTTCTGGAGTAACGAATAGGTGACCGTCGTTGAGAGACATTTCACGCACACGCTGAAGACCAGTGAGGGCACCAGATTTTTCGTAACGGTGCATCATCCCAATTTCGGCGATACGGATTGGCAACTCACGGTAAGAATGAACATGGTGTTTGAAGACTTGGATGTGGTGTGGACAGTTCATTGGACGAAGGACAAACTCTTCACCGTCTCCCATGTCCATGGTTGGGAACATGTCTTCTTGGTAGTGATCCCAGTGACCAGAAGTCTTGTAAAGCTCTACAGAAGCCAACGGCGGAGTATAAACGTGTTGGTAGCCGGAAGCCAACTCCTTATCGACAATATAGCGTTCCAATTCACGACGGATCGTCGCACCGTTTGGCAACCAGAATGGAAGTCCTTGTCCGACTTCTTGAGAAATCATGAAGAGGTCAAGCTCTTTACCAAGTTTACGGTGATCGCGTTCTTTAGCTTCTTCACGCATTTGGAGGTAGTTTTTCAAGTCTTTCTTGTCAAACCAAGCTGTACCATAGATACGTTGCATCATAGCGTTGTCGCTATTTCCACGCCAGTAAGCACCTGCTACATGGAGAAGGTGGAAGATTTGGATGCGGCCTGTTGATGGGACGTGAGGGCCACGGCAAAGGTCTACGTATTCACCCTGACGGTAGATAGTCAACCCACCTTCGTCCTCAGAGTGTTCTTCGATCAATTCCAACTTGTAAGGGTCGTTCTTGAAGATTTCACGTGCCTCTTCTTTGGTGACTTCCTCGCGGATAGATGGGAAGTTTTCTTTAACGATTTTTTGCATTTCTTCTTCGATACGTGGTAGGTCTTCATTAGAGATTTGACCAGCAGTATTGTCGGTATCGTAGTAGAAGCCATCTTCAATAGCAGGACCAACTCCCAAGTGAATGTCTGGGAAGAGGCGACGAGCTGCTTGGGCAAACAAGTGGGCAGCTGAGTGACGCAAGATCGGAAGGGCATCTTCGTGATCAGGTGTCACGATTTCGATGCTTCCATCTTCAGTGATAGCACGAGTCGTGTCAATGAGTTTGCCGTTGAATTTACCAGCCAAGGCTTTTTTAGCTAAGGAATTGCTGATAGATTGGGCAATTTCAAAAGTAGTAACGCCAGATTCGAATTCACGAACAGCGCCATCTGGGAAAGTAATCTTAATCATGGTTTTCTCCTTAAATATTTATTCTATTTTTGTTGGACAATTTTAAGAGCCGAGCAACTTCTTCCGCAGTCTGATTCTCTGATTGACTACCATCTGTTACGAGGCTAGGATAGCTTAATTTCACCGCTTCCTTACGAACCATTTGAGCAAAAAGAATGTCTCGTTGCATCCAGTTTTCAAAAGCTTGATCAGGGTTGGTTGTACCCTCTAAGACATAAGGAACCCATTCTCTCTGTATATAATGCTTTTTTTGAAAATCAGCTGTCGGAGTCAAGCATAGATAGGATGATACTTGACATTCAAGCTCCTTTACCAAGTGAGGCAAAAGTCCTGCTCCCTCCACCAAGAGAGGTCTGTTTTGATTTTTTATCAAGTAAGATTTTACATAAGGAAAAATCTCTTCATAAAAGCACCATTCTTCATCTGCCATCTCTTCTGGCTTTCTCATCCAGATTTGTTCTGGATTTCTATCCTTCCTAAGAAGGCAAATTGGCTGTGAGTCTGCACTTGCTTGACTCATCATCTCTTCTACCAAATCATCCAGTTTGATATGAAGTAGTTGATACTGTCTAGCAAGAAGTGAGGCAATTGTTGACTTTCCACTACAAGGCGATCCGCCAATCATATAAAGCATCGTTCTTCCTCCTTCTGACAAAACAAAAAACGACATCCATAAAAGGACGTCGCAACGTGGTTCCACCTTCATTTATGTTCCTCAAAAAAGAGGGACACCTCTGATTGGCTTTAACGTAGCCACCGTTTTATGTTTGCATAAAAGTCAGTAGAGTAGTATCAGTTTAGGCTTTCTATGCGTTTCCAGCAACCACGCACTCTCTAGTAGAAAGGGACTAAGTGACTTGTCTCTATGCATTATTATAGCATGATTGCGAGAATTTTCAAGGTTTTTGTATAATTTTTTTATTTTTCTCTCGCTGGAAGACATGCTTGATCCCCACACCAGCAGCCAACCCAAGTAGGGCAAAGAGTTCATAGGCTAAGAAGTAAAGCAGGATGAATTCGCCAAAGGTGATGATGGTAAAGCAAAAGAGCAGACCAATACCGAGTAGCCACCAAAGTGAGAAATGAAATCGATAGCTATAAAGTAGCGATACGATAAAGGTTACCAGAGGTGAAAAGAGGATGATGTTGTAAATGTACAGTCCCTTCAGTGTATATGGGTCAGAGATGAGTAGTGAGAATAGCTCATAGAGTGGCCAGTAAAAAAAGAAAGTAATAAGGTAGTATGGGATATACTTAAGATAATTCCGCATGGCAATAGTCCTCCAATCTGGAAAAAAATGAGAGATATTGTAGACCACATAATCCTAAATGAAGGGGAAATCTCTACTTATATTATAGCACGATTTAAAAGCTCTTACAATTTAATCCAGTGATCGGTGATAGTAATCTTTTCGAGTGTTTTCTGTTATAATACTAACAAAAGAAGGAAAATAAGGAGAAAGAATGACCAAAATAGCAGTTCTTTCAGACATACATGGAAATACGACAGCTTTGGAAGCTGTACTGGCTGATGCTAAAGCGGCAGAGGTAGACCAATACTGGCTTTTAGGGGATATTCTGATGCCAGGAACAGGACGTAGAAGGATTTTAGACCTCTTAGCTAGCTTGCCTATTACAGTAAGAGTTCTGGGAAATTGGGAGAATAGTCTCTGGCGAGGCCTGCATCGCAAGTTAGACCCTACAAAAGCGAGCCATCGTTATCTCCTGCGTCAAAGTCAGTACATCTTAGAGGATGTCAGCCCTGAAGAAATCGAAAACCTCAATAATCAACCTATGCAAGTTCATCGTCAGTTTGGTGATTTGATGGTAGGAATCACTCACCATCTCCCTGATAAAAACTGGGGTAGAGAGTTGATTCATACGGGAAAGCAAGAAGATTTTGATAGATTGGTGACGAATCCACACGCGTCTATCGCAGTATATGGCCATATTCATCAACAGTTGCTTCGTTACGGAAGTGATGGACAGTTGATTCTTAATCCAGGTTCCATTGGACAACCTTTCTTTCTAGATGCGAAGTTGCGTAAGGATCTACGGGCTCAGTATATGATTATAGAGTTTGATGAAGCAGGTTTGTCTGATGTTGATTTTCGTCGAGTGGATTATGATGTAGAAGCTGAATTGCAGTTGGCTAAGGATTTGAAGCTCCCCTATTTCCAGGTCTACTATGAAAGTTTGGTAAATGGGATTCACCATACTCATAACCATGAATTGTTAGGTCAGATTAGTGAACAAGAAGGTTATGATCAGGATGTTGAACTCTGGATGGAAAGAGACAAGAAAGATTGGTTTTAAGAGGACTTCTAGCTAGAAATCAGATAGTCTAGTGACTGCTGTTTCGCGATAAGTCGAACTGGATACGAATTGACGGCTTCTCAAATTTATGTTAGAATAACGGAATATAACTAATTTGAATCTCATACTAATTGATATTCAAAATAAGCGGAGACAGATAATGAAACCAGAAGAGTTACACGCTATTGCCTCGGAGTTGGGCATGCAATTTGACGAAGATTCGCGTAGTATTTATGGCACGCAGTCAGGCTATTTACTTTTCCTGCAAGAAACTGACGTGAAAAATCAGTTTCGACTTTGTGTCAGTGTGAGTTTGAATGGAAATCCTGCTGATACAGAAGAAAATGAATTGGTTTGGGATGAGTTTAAGAGTGAATCTCTTCCAAACTTGTCGACCTTGTCTATCAATCAGTACCTTGTTTCTTTTGTCGTAAAAGGTGCAATGCGCAAATCAAAAACAATTGAAAAGCTACAGACGCTCATAACAGACCTTGTTGCATTCCTTGAAACCCATCATTTCGTCCAAGTGTGTGCCTACAGTGGTCAGGAGGGCCCCGTTGGTCTCTATCAATTAGGCGATTCAATTTTCCTTATCAATGAGGAAAGTTATCAATTGCTGAAGAGTAATCTTCAGATTGAGGTAGATTCTTATCAAAACCAGAAGGAAAATGTTCTTCTTGGAGCAGTTGGTGCCTTGCTAGGAGCCTTGGTTGGTGGAGCAGTTGCTCTATTTATCGCGCGTCTAGGTTATGTAGCTATGGTAGCAGGTATTGTTCTGGGGATTTGTACCATTAAAGGATATGAAATCCTTGGAAGAAAGGTATCTCGAAAGGGGATTGTGATTTCCTCTATTTGGATGGTGATTACTGTCTTTCTAGTAAATCAAATTGACTTGGCGATGGAAGTCGTTGCCAAACTAGGGGTTGAGTTTCCCTTTGCTTTCCGAGTGGTGAATCAATTAATCTTTAGCGGTGATTTCCCAGATAACTATTTTTATAATCTAGCTATGTTAGCTGTGTTTACCTTAGTTGGTGCTGGGGTGTCTATCAGCTCGGTTTGGTCAAGTCATAAAACAAAAGGGATTGTCCGTAAAATTGCATAAAAAAATAAGTCTTTGTATGTCCTCCGCTGTTCTGGGTACCAAGAGGGATACAGGACTTTTTGCATGGAGAAGGTAATCATTTGTTAATATTTGACAGGATAAGCAAAAAAGGTATAATGTTTATACGGGAAAAGATGAATAAAATATCAATGAAAGGAGAAGAAGATGCAAATTTCAAGCCGATTTACAATTGCGACTCATATGATGATTATTATTGCAATGCAGGATACAGACAGCAAGGTAACCAGTGATTTTCTTGCGGCTAGTGTCGGAGTTAATCCAGTCATTATCCGTAAGACTTTGTCGCAACTCAAAAAAGCAGGATTGATTTCAGTTGCGCGTGGGACGGGCGGTACCGAGATTATAAAGGACCTCCAAGATATTAGCCTTTTTGATGTGTATCAGGCTGTCGAATGTCTAGGAAAATCTGGCAAACTCTTTAGTTTCCATGACAATCCCAATCCTAACTGTCCAGTAGGGGCTAATATTCATAAGGTCTTGGATCAGAAATTGCTGGATATCCAAGTAGCTATGGAAAATCAACTTCGTCAGATGAGTCTGGCTCAGGTTGTGGCAGATGCAGAAGCAAGAATAGCAAAATAAGAGGACTAGGCTCCTCTTTTTCTATTGCCATAATTATGGTACAATGTAGACATTAAAGGAGGAGACTATGTACTTTATCACAGGATTTTTTGTCCTACTTTTTCTCGTTTCGTTTTTAAGGGACAATCGTAGTCTCTGGAATCCAGCTCTCTTGCTTTTGTCTCTGCTTTTTTCTTATATGTCTATTGCCAATCTTTTTTACGAAGCTGGGCAGAAAGAAGTGCACATGGTTTTCTTTGCAGGGATTTTTCTCCTGCTGCCTCTTTTAGTTTTTCTAAGTGGTTTTTTCCTTATTTATAATGGATTTGTGTTATTGAAAAAAGAAGGAAAATCCAAGGCAAATTATTTGTCTCTAGGATTAGGCTGCGTGATTCTATTCTTTTTTGTGATCATGGCGATTCGAGTGAGCGATACCAAGGGCTTGTTTTACACCAATCATCTAGTGAATATTATCTTTTTCTTTTTGATTTATTCGTATTTGATTTTTGGTTTTGCCTTTGCAGGATTTCTGCTTTATTCCATTCTGTATCTTTTCATTCCTAAGAAAAAATATTATGATTTTATCATCATTCACGGAGCAGGCTTGTTGAATGGAGAAAAAGTCACTCCCTTACTGAAGAGTCGCATTGACAAGGCAGTAGAAGCTTATCACCAGTCTCTCAATCCCAATGTTAAAATCATCGCAAGTGGTGGTCAAGGTGGGGATGAGAAGATTTCCGAGGCTCAGGCAATTTGTAATTATTTGCTGGAAGAGACGGATGTTCCGAGAGAAGCGATTCTCCTAGAGGAAGACTCAACGACGACCTATGAGAATCTTCTCTTCTCAAAAGAAATGGGAGAGAAGCTGGTGGCCAGTCCACGTTTTCTCTTTGTGACCAATGATTACCATGTTTTTCGTACCAGTACCTATGCTCGCCGTATTGGGATGAAGGGAGATGGTCTTGGTTGCCGTACAGCCGCCTACTATATCCCATCAGCCTTTATTAGAGAATATATTGCTCTATGTGTGAAGATGAGATGGCTTTTTATCGCTTTCTATGTTTTGTTGATTTTAGCTCTGATTTTCTCTTATAGAGGTGTTCTATGGTAATATGTAAAATTCATATTGTAATTCTTGTTAGAATCTCTAAAAAATCTTGTAGTAACTCTAAGGGAAAAATTGTCACTAGTAATGAAAGAGCAGGGTAAGTGATTGTGAGTGCGGTTTTAGGAACGGTTTCATGATTGCTCGTCAATCAATTGAACAATTTCTAACCTAGTTGCAGATTTTCAGAGAGAGTCAAAAATAGGCAACTGAATATGAGTAGACTAGAATTTTACAGTCAACGACAAATAAAAATGTGAACAGCAACAGAGGTTCACATTTTCTTTTTGGTCTATGGCAAAATGGCTTTTAGTTCCTTCAGGATAGTTTGTAAGGTTACGATCGCTTGTTCTCCTTGTTGTGGTTGGTAGAGTAGTTGGAAATACTTGCGAATAGTTTCTTCAAATTGCTTAGGGAGGAGTGTACAATTGGTCTTTGCGTACTCCAACATTCGTTTTTCACCAGGATGGGTTTGCTCATTGAGCGCAAATAACAAGTCAAAGTAGGAAGCAAAAAACTCACTCGTACGATGATTCATACTGAGAAGATCTTGGCGTTTGATAGCTTTTTCTATTTGGTGAGAGAAGGCAGGCATGGCTTGTTCTAGCAAAAGGAGTTGCCTTTCGATGATCTGTTTTTTGAGTTCGTGTGGATAGGGAATCTGGTAGGTTCTTTGGAGCAAAGCATAGTGTCCATTCGGGTCGTATAAAATCTTGCTGTGGAGTAGATTATGCCACATGCAAGTTGTATAGGCATTTTGAGCTTTGTGCTGAAAAACGGTTGAGTTCAATTCCTGTTCAAACGACTCCAGCGAACGATAAATCAACTCGATTTCGATACCGTTGTTTAGTACGCAGTCATCTTCTAATTCCCAAAACTGGTTTCCAATTTCCATATAAGAACAATACTTACTCAAGATATCTCGTCGAATCGCCTCATCAATAGAAGAGTTTAGATAGACATAAACGTCATAGTCAGAATTTTGATCGTAGGCTTGTCCTGCACGAGAACCACCAAGAGCAATAGCTTCTACTTGTTCCAGTTGAGAGAATTCTTTGCAAAGTTCGTGGATCATGATTTTTCTCCTTGCTTTAGGGTTTTAAAGTCATTTTACCAAAAAGTAAAACGTTTGCATAGCATTAAGTTGCTCTTTTTCATTTATAGCAAAAAATGTGAACCCTTGTTTCGAGTTCACATTTCTTTTTTATTCTGCGGCTTGTTGCCAACGTTTTGCTAGCTTATGAGACAGGCTAGAAATGGCAAAGTTAAAGATAAAGTAAATCAAGGCAATCAGGATATAAAGACTGAAGACTTGCTCTGGTTCGAAATAACGACCCATGAGAATTTGGCTGGCGCCAAAGAGCTCTTGTAGGGCGATAACAGAGTAGAGAAGGCTGGTATCCTTGATCACAGTTACAAACTGAGAAATGATAGCTGGCAACATTTTGCGGATTGCTTGTGGGAGAATGATGTAGTAGAGGATTTGTGTAGAGGTGAATCCTTGTGACATTCCTGCTTCGTACTGTCCCTTGTCCACGGCGTTGAGACCGCCTCGGATAATCTCAGCTAGGGCTGCTGAGGTAAAAAGGGTAAAAGCAGTAATACCTGCTGGTGTGGACTTCATCTTAAACACCAAAAAGATGGTGAAAATCCAGAGGAGGTTGGGAACGTTACGTACAAACTCGATATAAATGCTGGAGATGATTCGTAAGACAGGATTTTTCCCATTTCTCATAACGGCTAGTACTGTTCCGATAAGGGTCGAGAGGACGATAGCAATTAGAGAAATGTAGAGGGTTAAGCCAAATCCTTTAAAAATAAAGATTAGGTTATCTGGGGTCAAAACTTCTAAAATAGATTCCATAGTAACCTCCTAAAGTGAATAGGCTTTTTTGTTGGCTTGCTCCATCTTGCGACCAAACTGGGCAACAGGGAAGCATAGAGCAAAGTAGAGAAGAGCAGCGCCTAAAAAGGCTGGGATATAGTTTCCGTTGAGAGCCGACCAAGACTTGGTCACAAACATCAAGTCCACTCCAGAGATGATAGCTACGGTAGAAGTGTTCTTGATGAGGTTAACAATTTGATTGGTCAAAGGTGGGAGAATGATACGGAAGGCCTGAGGCAAGATAATCAAGCGCATGGCACTGATATAGGTAAAACCTTGCGACAAGGCGGCCTCCATCTGACCGCTAGGAATAGACTGAATCCCTGAACGAATAACCTCAGCGATATAGGCACCGTGATAGAGTCCCACACAAAGTACAGCGGTCCAATAAATCGGAATCATGATGGTATGGTCACTGATAAGAGGCAAACCATAGAAGACGATGACAAACTGCACCAAGAGGGGAGTGTTTTGATAAAATTCGACAAAGATACGAGCCAAAACACGCAAGAATGGGCGCTTGCTAGTTGACATGGCTCCAAAGAAGATGCCCAAAACCATGGCGAGGATAAAGGATCCAATCGCTAGGGCAAGGGTGAAGAGGAAACCGTTGAAAAATTGTCCAAAATCCTGAAAATAGGCTGTCCAAGATGATAAATCTGTCATAGGGTGTCCTCCTTAATCTGCAGTATGGCTAGATGGTTTGAGCTTGTAACGGTCATAAAGTTTCTGCAAACTACCGTCCTTGATCCATTTAGTGACCAAGGTATCAAGATAGTCGTTGAGCTCGGTGTTTGATTTCTTGGTGACGATACCGTAGTCAGATGGCTTGAAACTATCTTCTAGTAGTTCTGTCCGTTTACTAATGTAGCCAGACAGGATAGAGCGATCTACAGAAAAGGCATCAATACGGTGAGCGTGAAGGGAAGTAATCAATTCTGGGTAGGAACCAAGTTCGACGAATTTAAAGGTTAGACCTTTCTTTTTGCCCAGTTCAGTAATCAAGCGTTGGGTAATGGAACCTTGAGCAACTCCGATCGTTTTACCGTTTAGGTCTTCAATGCTTTTGATGTTGGCAGATTTGTTGACCAAAAAGCCAGAAGCATCCGTATAGTAGGGACTGGTGAAGTTGTATAATTTTTTACGTTCATCTGTGATGGTGAAGGTTGCGATATCCATGTCGACCTGTTCGTTGTCTAGTAGTGGACCGCGGGTTTGTGCGGTAACAGGCACATAGCGAACCTTGACCTTGAGTTCGTCTGCCACCATCTTAGCCAAGTCCGTTTCAATACCAGAATAGGTTCCAGTCTTGGGATCCTTGTAGCCGAAATTGGGAACATCTTGTTTGACACCGACAATTAGTTCGCCTCTTTTTTGAATGTCTGCGACACTGGTATCGGCTTGGACTGGTTTGGCAGCAGCAAGGCCGAAAAGGCTAATCAATAATGCGGATAAAAAGAATTTCTTTTTCATAGGCGCCTCCTTATTTGACTTTATCACTTTCGTGGTTGATAATTTTGCTGAGGAATTGCTGGGCACGAGGTTCGCTTGGATTGTCGAAAAAGTCATCGACATCTGTCGTATCCACCAAAACTTCTCCGTCAGCCATAAAGATGATACGGTCAGCAACTTCACGGGCAAAGCCCATTTCGTGGGTAACGATAATCATGTTCATCCCGTCATGTGCCAGTTTTTGCATAACAGCTAGAACGTCTCCGATGGTCTCAGGGTCAAGGGCAGATGTTGGTTCATCAAAGAGGAGGAGTTCGGGATGCATAGCGAGTCCACGTGCGATGGCAATCCGTTGTTTTTGTCCACCAGATAGCATGGCTGGATAAGAATCTTTCTTGTCCCACATGTTTACAAATTCCAGATATTTTTGGGCTGTTTTTTCAGCTTCTTTTTTATCAATTCCTAGAACTTTTACAGGCGCAAGTGTTACATTTTCTAACACTGTTTTATGTGGATAAAGGTTGAAATGTTGGAAAACCATGCCGACTTCCTTACGGAGAGGAACTAAATCTTTCTGACTGGCACCTGCTACTTGGTGTCCATTGACTAGGAGACTTCCTTTGTCAACAGCCTCCAAACCATTAATAGTACGGATAAGAGTGGACTTCCCAGAACCAGAAGGTCCAAGCAGGACAACAACTTGTCCTTTTTCAAAACGGAGATTGATGTCGCGGAGTGCGTGGTAGTCTCCGTAATATTTTTCGATGTTTTTAAATTCTACTAAAGCCATGAGAGATCTCCTTTGTGTTAGATTTTATAACACGATTCTACAACAAAAGAATGTTCTTGTCAAATCATATCTGAAAAAAATTCACTAAAATTTTATAAAAAAGCAATCAGGATAGAGAAAATGCCTAAATCATGTTATAATGAAACGATAGAATTCTTAGAAAGAGTGGATGTTTTTTTGATAACTCCTACTTATGAATGGCAGTTTGCCCCGCAGGTTGAAGATGCGGATTTTACAAAGATAACCAAGAAGGCAGGGCTGGGTCCTGAGGTGGCTCGCTTATTATTTGAGAGAGGGATTCAGGACGAAGAAAGTCTGAAGAAGTTTTTAGAACCTTCTTTAGAGGACTTACATGATCCCTATCTGCTCCATGATATGGATAAGGCAGTAGAACGGATTCGTCAGGCCATTGAAGAAGGGGAAAACATTCTCATCTATGGGGACTACGATGCGGATGGCATGACTTCAGCGTCGATTGTGAAGGAAAGTTTGGAACAGCTGGGCGCCGAGTGCCGTGTTTATCTGCCAAATCGCTTTACCGATGGCTACGGTCCTAATGCCAGTGTCTATAAATACTTTATCGAGCAAGAGGGAATTTCCTTGATTGTGACAGTGGATAATGGAGTTGCTGGTCACGAGGCCATTGAACTGGCCCAGTCTATGGGAGTGGACGTCATTGTAACCGACCACCATTCTATGCCTGAAACCTTGCCAGATGCTTATGCGATTGTTCATCCCGAGCATCCAGATGCGGACTATCCTTTCAAACAGTTGGCTGGTTGCGGAGTGGCTTTCAAGCTGGCTTGCGCCCTTTTAGAAGAAGTGCAAGTGGAACTACTGGATTTGGTCGCCATCGGAACTATTGCAGATATGGTGAGCCTAACAGATGAAAACCGTATTTTGGTTCAATATGGCCTGGAAATGTTGGGGCATACTCAGCGCATCGGTCTGCAAGAAATGTTAGATATGGCTGGGATTGCTGCTAATGAAGTAACAGAAGAAACAGTTGGATTCCAGATTGCCCCTCGTTTAAATGCTTTGGGGCGTTTGGATGATCCCAATCCCGCCATTGATTTGTTGACTGGGTTTGACGACGAGGAAGCGCATGAGATTGCCCTCATGATTCATCAGAAAAACGAAGAGCGTAAGGAAGTCGTCCAGTCTATCTATGAAGAAGCTAAGACCATGGTGGATCCTGAGAAGAAGGTCCAGGTTTTGGCTAAGGAAGGCTGGAATCCTGGCGTTTTGGGTATCGTCGCTGGTCGTTTGTTGGAAGAACTAGGGCAGACAGTTATTGTTCTTAATATAGAAGAAGGTCGTGCCAAGGGTAGCGCTCGTAGTGTGGAAGCAGTCGATATTTTTGAAGCTCTGGATCCCCATCGAGATCTCTTTATCGCCTTTGGTGGCCATGCTGGTGCAGCAGGAATGACGCTAGAAGTGGAGAAACTTTCAGATTTATCTCAGGTCTTGGAGGACTATATCCGTGAAAAAGGAGCAGACGCTAGTGGTAAGAACAAGTTAAATCTAGATGAAGAGTTGGATTTGGAGACACTTAGCTTAGAAACGGTTAAAAGTTTTGAACGTTTAGCACCTTTTGGGATGGACAATCAGAAACCTGTTTTTTATCTCAGGGATTTCAATGTCGAGAGTGCTCGTACTATGGGGGCAGGCAATGCCCACCTCAAACTAAAAATTTCCAAGGGTGAGGCGAGTTTTGAAGTGGTGGCCTTCGGACAAGGTAGATGGGCGACAGAGTTTGCTCAAACCAAGAATCTAGAATTGGCAGTCACCCTGTCTGTCAACCAATGGAATGGCCAAACTGCCCTCCAGTTGATGATGGTGGATGCGCGTGTGGAAGGTGTTCAACTCTTTAACATTCGTGGGAAGAATGCAGTCTTGCCAGAAGGTGTTCCAGTCTTGGACTTTGCTGGAGAATTACCAGAATTAGCGACCAGTGATGCTGTGGTTGTGAAGAATATTCCAGAAGATATTACCCTGCTGAAGACCGTTTTTCAGGAACAAAATTTCTCTGCGGTCTATTTCAAGAACGACATTGACAAAGCCTACTATCTAACAGGTTATGGAACCAGAGAGCAGTTTGCCAAATTGTACAAAACCATTTACCAGTTTCCAGAGTTTGATATTCGCTACAAGCTAAAGGATTTGGCGGCTTATCTCAATATTCAACAAATCTTGCTGGTCAAGATGATTCAAGTATTTGAGGAGCTAGATTTTGTGACAATCAAAGATGGGGTCATGACAGTCAATAAAGAAGCGCCGAAAAGGGAAATTGCTGACAGTCAGATTTACCAAAATCTCAAACAAACTGTAAAAAATCAAGAAATGATGGCACTGGGGACCGTGCAAGAAATGTATGATTTTTTAATGGAGTTATAGATGGAAAGAGGCTGAGGTAACCAATCTCAGCTTTTTCTTTGTCTTATATTGAACTTATGTAGTAAAAGTATAAATTTTTGTAACATGACTAAAATATAACTCTAAACTAACTGACATGTAAATCAAGTATGATTTTCTTATCAAGAAAATATAAGGGGAATCTAGTTATGAAAAAAACAGTTACGAAACTGACTCTTGGTTTGACTTCTACCGCTATTTTGGCTACAGTTGGGGCTCAAACGGTTCATGCGAACTCTTACGTTGTCCAAGACGGTGATTCATTTTATGCCATTGCAACTGCAAACGGCATGGATCCGCATGAGTTGGCAGCTTTGAATGGAAAAACCATCTTTGACACTATCCACCCAGGGGACGTATTGGAAGTGAGTGGTTCTGCTCAGGCTAGCTCTACCTACAGTGCTCCAGCTAGCACTGCAAACGTGGTATCAGATACAGAAGATGTTGTCGAAAAGACTCCAACAAACTATGGAAACTCTTATCCTGTTGGTCAGTGTACATGGGGCGTGAAAGAATTGGCTCCTTGGGCAAGCAACTGGTGGGGAAATGCCAACACGTGGGCAATCTACGCGAGTGCTCAAGGCTATAAGACAGGAAGTATTCCAGTAGTAGGAGCAATCGCCGTTTGGGACGGTGGTGAATATGGACACGTTGCTTATGTAACAGATGTTCAAAGTGAAAACTCTATTCAGGTATTGGAAGCAAACTACAGACGTCAAAAGCAGATTGCGAATTACCGTGGCTTCTTTAATCCTCATGAATTTTTAGGTAACGTCACTTATATCTATCCAAACTAAAGATGATAAAAAGATTTAGAATTTCTAAGTCTTTTTTCTTTTTGAAAAAATTTCCAATCGTTAAGTTCCATCTTAGTGGCTAATTGCTGAAAATTTTTTAGATTTTGTAGCGAACAGGTAATTCTCGCTTTTGGACGTAGATAAACCATGTCTTTGAAAAAAATAGATCTCAAGTCGAGAGGTGAAGGGCAAGAATTTAACTTGTTTTGAACTAAAAGAAAAATTTAGAGTTCGAGAAAGGTATCTGAAATCAAATTGATTCAGAAAGTCCATAATTTTGATGGTACAATCGTTCTATTATCTTAGATGAAGCCTCCAAAAGAGAAGTCAAAGTAAAAGAATTCGATTCACAGTAGTGACTAATCTCTAGTTAAAAACCGATCTTCGTTTTGAAAATAATCAAAAAAATGGTATAATGTTAGGAAAAGATTCGGCTGGAAGTTTTAGAACTTTTAGAATAAGAGGGTAAATTCGCCCTATAATCAAGATAAATGAAGTTTCGGAGGGAAAATGAGTAATATTAGTTTAACAACACTAGGTGGTGTACGAGAAAATGGTAAAAATATGTACATCGCTGAAATCGATGGTTCTATTTTTGTTTTGGATGCGGGGCTTAAATACCCTGAAAATGAACAACTAGGTGTTGATGTCGTCATTCCAAATATGGACTACCTTTTTGAAAATAGCGATCGTATCGCAGGGGTCTTTTTGACCCACGGACATGCGGATGCCATTGGTGCCCTGCCTTATCTTTTGGCAGAGGCTAAGGTACCTGTGTTTGGTTCGGAGTTGACCATTGAGTTGGCCAAACTCTTTGTCAAAGGAAATGATACGGTTAAGAAATTCAATGACTTCCATGTGATTGATGAAGATACGGAGATCGACTTTGGAGGGACTGTGGTTTCTTTCTTCCGTACAACTCACTCTATCCCAGAAAGTTTGGGAATAGTCCTGAAAACAGCTGAAGGTAGCATTGTTTACACAGGCGACTTCAAGTTTGACCAGACAGCCAGTGAATCCTATGCGACGGATTTTGCTCGTCTGGCAGAAATCGGTCGTGATGGTGTCTTGGCGCTCCTCAGTGATTCAGCCAATGCTGATAGCAATATCCAGGTGGCGAGCGAGAGTGAAGTTGGAGACGAAATTACCCAGACCATTGCAGACTGGGAAGGTCGTATCATCGTTGCCGCAGTTGCCAGCAACCTTTCTCGTATCCAGCAGGTTTTTGATGCTGCAGCAGATACAGGTCGCCGAGTTGTTCTGACTGGATTTGATATTGAAAATATCGTCCGCACTGCGATTCGTCTCAAAAAATTATCTCTAGCCAACGAAAGTCTCTTGATTAAACCAAAAGAAATGTCTCGTTTTGAAGACCATGAGTTGATTATCCTTGAGACGGGCCGTATGGGTGAGCCTATTAATGGACTTCGTAAGATGTCCATTGGTCGCCACCGCTATGTGGAAATCAAAGACGGGGACTTGGTCTATATCGTAACGACTCCATCTATCGCCAAAGAAGCCGTCATGGCGCGTGTTGAAAACATGATCTACCAAGCTGGTGGTGTGGTGAAACTCATTACCCAAAGCTTGCGAGTATCCGGACACGGAAATGCGCGTGATTTGCAGTTGATGATCAATCTTTTACAACCAAACTACCTCTTCCCTATCCAAGGAGAGTATCGTGAGTTGGACGCGCATGCCAAGGCTGCCATGGCAGTTGGAATGTTGCCAGAACGCATTTTCATCCCTAAAAAGGGAACGACCATGTCTTATGAACATGGAGACTTTGTTCCAGCTGGAGCTGTTTCTGCAGGGGATGTCTTGATTGACGGAAATGCTATCGGAGATGTTGGAAATGTGGTCCTTCGTGACCGTAAGGTCTTGTCAGAGGATGGAATCTTTATCGTGGCGATCACTGTCAACCGTCGTGAGAAGAAAATTGTGGCCAAGGCCCGTGTTCACACGCGTGGATTTGTTTATCTCAAGAAGAGCCGCGATATTCTCCGTGAAAGTTCCGAATTGATTAACCAAACGGTAGAAGAGTATCTTCAAGGTGATGACTTTGACTGGGCAGATCTCAAAGGCAAGGTTCGTGACAATCTGACCAAGTACCTCTTTGATCAAACCAAGCGTCGCCCGGCAATCTTGCCAGTCGTGATGGAAGCAAAATAATAAGCAGAATACCTACAGAAAAAGTCGAAATTCGGCTTTTTCTTATAGAATAGTAAAAGGAGACAACCATGGCAGTTATGAATATTGAGTATTACTCAAAAGTTTTGGATATGGAGTGGGGCGTTACCGTACTCTATCCAGATGCTAGTCGGGTGACTGAACTAGATTGCACAGATATTCCTGTCCTTTATCTTTTACACGGAATGTCAGGAAACCAAAATAGCTGGCTCAAACGTACCAATGTCGAGCGCTTGTTGCGTGGAACCAATCTCATTGTTATCATGCCCAATACTAGCAATGGCTGGTACACAGATACTCAGTATGGCTATAACTACTATACTGCTCTAGCAGAAGAACTCCCCCAAGTCATGAAACGTTTCTTCCCCAATATGACCAGCAAGCGAGAAAAGACCTTTATAGCTGGTCTCTCCATGGGAGGATATGGTTCCTTCAAACTCGCTCTATCGACAAATCGTTTTTCTCATGCAGCTAGTTTTTCTGGTGCGCTCAGTTTTCAGGATTTTTCTCCTGGAAGTCAGGATCTGGGGTCACTTGCCTACTGGAGAGGAGTTTTTGGAGAGATTAAAGACTGGACATCTAGTCCTCATTCGCTTGAAAGCATGGCTGCAAAATCCGATAAAAAGACCAAACTATGGGCTTGGTGTGGGGAACAAGACTATCTTTACTCAGCCAATAACCTCGCAGTGAAAAACCTCAAAAAACTAGGTTTTGAGGTGACCTATAGTCATAGTCCAGGTAAGCACGAGTGGTACTACTGGGAAAAACAATTGGAGCGTTTTTTAGCTACTCTACCAATTGACTTTGTCTTGGAAGAACGTTTATCTTAGTTTTAGGTTTCTTTCAGCTTTCTTCAGTAAAATAGAGAATCTATCTTGATCAAGGAGAATGTGATTTCAAGATAGGTTCTTATTTTTATGAAAGGTGGGGCGTCATGTTCTGGATTATTCGATTATTCTTCCGATTTCTTTTGGGAATTTGGCGTTTCTTCTGGCGTCTGGTTTGGACTGTGGTCATTCTACTGATCATTGCCTTTGGAGTGGTTTGGTATCTGACAGGTGATTTTCATTCTGCGGTCAATCAGGTTGAAAAAATGAGCAAGATTGGTCAAGGTGGCTGGAATCAATGGAAGGAGACGGGAAGGCTGGAAGTCTTGTCTCAGACAGACAGTCACCAACATGCAGAAGGCAAGTGGGCTCAAGCCTCAGCTCGCATCTATATTGAGCCTCAAATGGATGAGACCTTCCAAGGTGCCTATGCAGAAGCCATAAAAAACTGGAATCAAACGGGAGCCTTTACCTTTGAGGTGGTTGCGGATCCTAGCCAGGCAGATATTGTGGCAAGTGAGATGAATGATGGATCGACCGCTGTAGCAGGTCAAGCCGAGAGTCAAACCAATCTGTTGACCGATCGATTTATATCTGTAACGGTCCGCCTAAATCATCATTACCTATCCAATCCAAGTTATGGTTATTCTTATGAACGGATCGTGCATACGGCGGAGCACGAGCTGGGACATGCTATCGGATTGGATCATAGCAACGAAACTTCTGTTATGCAGCCTGCAGGCTCCTACTATGGGATTCAGCCTCAGGATGTGAAAGCTGTTCAAGAACTCTATACCAGTAGCGACTAGATGAAGTCGGTGCAATCAGAAAAGAAATCAAAGCTCCTCCATCAAGTGATTGGTGGGGCTTTTTGTTCGTCCTGTTACGGCCTTTTTGCTATAATGGAACTATGAATAACTTGATCAAATCAAAACTGGAGCTCTTGCCGACCAGCCCCGGTTGCTACATTCACAAGGATAAAAACGGCACCATTATTTATGTAGGAAAGGCTAAAAATCTGCGCAATCGCGTGCGGTCCTATTTCCGTGGGAGTCACGATACCAAGACAGAGGCTCTGGTGTCTGAAATTGTGGATTTTGAATTTATCGTCACTGAGTCCAATATTGAGGCCCTTCTCCTAGAAATCAATCTTATCAAGGAAAATAAGCCAAAGTACAATATCATGCTCAAGGACGACAAGTCTTATCCTTTCATCAAAATCACCAATGAGCGATATCCTCGCTTGATTATCACCCGTCAGGTCAAAAAGGACGGTGGTCTCTACTTTGGTCCCTATCCAGATGTAGGGGCAGCAAATGAAATCAAGCGTCTACTGGACCGGATTTTCCCTTTTCGAAAATGTACCAACCCGCCCTCTAAGGTCTGTTTTTACTACCATATCGGCCAATGTATGGCCCATACTATCTGTAAAAAAGATGAGGCTTATTTCAAGTCCATGGCTCAGGAGGTTTCTGATTTCCTAAAAGGACAGGATGACAAAATCATCGATGACCTCAAGGGGAAAATGGCTGCGGCAGCTCAGACCATGGAATTTGAACGTGCGGCGGAATACCGTGACCTGATTCAGGCCATTGGAACGCTTCGGACCAAGCAACGGGTCATGGCGAAAGATTTGCAAAATCGGGACGTCTTTGGTTACTATGTGGATAAGGGCTGGATGTGTGTTCAGGTTTTCTTTGTCCGTCAGGGAAAACTCATCGAGCGGGATGTCAATCTTTTCCCTTATTACAACGATCCGGATGAGGACTTCTTGACCTATGTGGGACAATTCTATCAAGAAAAATCTCACCTGGTTCCCAATGAAGTATTGATTCCGCAGGATATTGACGAAGAAGCCGTCAAGGCCTTGGTGGATACCAAGATTTTCAAGCCCCAACGTGGAGAGAAAAAACAACTGGTCAATCTAGCCATAAAAAATGCCCGTGTTAGTCTGGAGCAAAAGTTCAATCTGCTAGAAAAATCTGTCGAAAAGACCCAAGGAGCTATTGAAAATCTGGGACGCTTGCTTCAAATTCCGACCCCAGTCCGCATCGAGTCCTTTGATAACTCTAATATCATGGGAACCAGTCCGGTGTCTGCCATGGTGGTCTTTGTCAATGGTAAACCCAGTAAGAAGGATTACCGTAAGTACAAGATAAAAACGGTTGTCGGTCCAGATGATTATGCGAGTATGCGAGAGGTTATTCGCAGACGTTATGGTCGAGTACAGCGTGACGGTTTAACCCCTCCAGATTTGATTGTCATTGATGGGGGACAAGGTCAAGTCAATATTGCCAAGCAAGTCATCCAAGAAGAGCTAGGTTTGGACATTCCCATTGCTGGGCTTCAAAAAAATGATAAGCACCAAACCCATGAATTGCTCTTTGGAGATCCGCTGGAAGTGGTGGAGTTGTCTCGCAATTCTCAAGAATTCTTTCTCCTCCAACGCATTCAAGATGAGGTACACCGCTTTGCTATCACTTTCCACCGGCAACTGCGCTCAAAAAATTCCTTTTCATCTCAATTGGATGGAATTGACGGTCTGGGACCTAAACGCAAACAGAATCTCATGAAGCATTTTAAATCTCTGACTAAAATCAAGGAAGCCAGTGTAGATGAGATTGTCGAAGTTGGGGTGCCAAGAGCAGTCGCAGAAGCTGTTCAGAGAAAGTTGAACCCGCAGGAAGAAGTGGAGTTGGCTCAAGTAGCGGAAGAGAGAGTAGATTACCAAACGGAAGGAAATCATCATGAACCATAAAATCGCAATTTTATCAGACATTCATGGCAATGCAACGGCACTAGAAGCAGTGATTGCAGATGCTAAAACTCAAGGAGCCAGTGAATATTGGCTCATGGGAGACATTTTCCTCCCTGGTCCAGGTGCAAATGACTTGGTCGCTCTGTTAAAGGAACTTCCTATCACGGCAAGTGTTCGAGGCAATTGGGATGATTGTGTCCTTGAGGCTTTAGATGGGCAATATGGCTTGGAAGACCCACAGGAAGTCCAGCTCTTGCGTATGACGCAGTATTTGATGGAGCGAATGGATCCTGCAACGATTGACTGGCTACGAAGCTTACCTATGCTAGAAAAGAGAGAAGTTGACGGACTGCGTTTTTCTCTTTCTCATAATTTGCCAAATAAGAACTATGGTGGTGACTTGCTAGTTGAGAATGATACAGAGAAATTTGACCAACTCCTAGATGATGAAGTTGATGTGGCAGTCTATGGTCATGTTCACAAGCAGTTGCTTCGTTATGGCAGTCAAGGGCAACAAATCATCAATCCAGGGTCGATTGGCATGCCCTATTTTAATTGGGAGGCGTTAAAAAATCACCGTGCCCAGTATGCTGTGATAGAGGTTGAAGATGGGGAATTGATAAATATTCTATTCCGAAAAGTTGCGTATGACTATGAAGCAGAGTTAGAATTGGCCAAGTCCAAGGGTCTTCCTTTTATCGAAATGTATGAAGAACTACGTCGAGATGACAACTATCGGGGGCACAATCTAGAACTCTTAGCTAGTTTAATTGAAAAGCATGGATATGTAGAGGATGTGAAAGAATTTTTGGAGGCTATAAAGTCAGAATACAAGATAGACTAGTTTCTTTAAACCCCTGAGAATTAGTTGGAACTGGATGAGGAAAAATCTGATTTTAATGATAAGTTTAAATCCAGGGCTTCATCCGTGTTCCAATTTCTTTCTATGAAAAATCTCTGCAAGCTCTTTCAAAATATGGTAGAATGGATGCAGTAGAATTAGAAAAGGAAATCGATTATGAAATTTCTTGAATTAAATAAAAAACGTCATGCGACTAAGCATTTTACTGATAAACCGGTAGATCCCAAAGATGTGCGTACGGCTATCGAAATCGCAACCTTGGCCCCAAGTGCCCATAACAGCCAGCCATGGAAGTTTGTGGTGGTTCGTGAAAAAAATGCAGAATTGGCAAAATTAGCATATGGTTCGAACTTTGAGCAGGTATCATCAGCGCCAGTGACCATTGCCTTGTTTACAGATACAGATCTTGCCAAACGTGCCCGCAAGATTGCCCGAGTTGGTGGTGCAAAGAATTTCTCAGAAGAGCAACTTCAATATTTTATGAAGAATCTGCCTGCTGAATTTGCACGTTACAGTGAGCAACAAGTCAGCGACTACCTAGCCCTCAATGCAGGTTTGGTTGCTATGAACTTGGTTCTGGCTTTGACAGACCAGGGAATCGGTTCTAACATTATCCTTGGATTTGACAAATCAAAAGCCAACGAAGTTTTGGATATTGAAGACCGATTCCGCCCTGAGCTTTTGATTACTGTAGGTTACACAGACGAGAAATTAGAACCAAGCTACCGCTTGCCAGTGGATGAAATCATCGAGAAAAGATAGAAGGAAGAAAAAATGACAGCAATTGATTTTACAGCAGAAGTAGAAAAACGCAAAGAAGACCTCTTGGCTGACTTGTTTAGCCTTTTGGAAATCAACTCAGAACGTGACGACAGCAAGGTAGATGCGCAACATCCTTTTGGACCTGGGCCAGTAAAAGCCTTGGAAAAATTCCTTGAAATCGCAGACCGCGATGGCTATCCAACGAAGAATGTTGATAACTACGCAGGACATTTTGAGTTTGGTGAAGGAGAAGAAGTTCTCGGAATCTTTGCTCACATGGACGTGGTGCCAGCTGGTAGCGGTTGGGACACGGACCCTTATACACCAACTATCAAAGACGGTCGCCTTTATGCGCGTGGTGCTTCCGATGACAAGGGACCTACAACTGCTTGTTACTATGGTTTGAAAATCATCAAAGAATTGGGCCTTCCAACTTCTAAAAAAGTTCGTTTCATCGTCGGAACAGACGAAGAATCAGGTTGGGCAGACATGGACTACTACTTTGAACATGTAGGACTAGCCAAACCAGACTTCGGTTTCTCTCCAGATGCTGAATTCCCTATCATCAATGGTGAAAAAGGGAACATCACTGAATACCTCCACTTTGCAGGTGAAAATACAGGTGCAGCTCGCCTTCACAGCTTCACAGGTGGTTTGCGTGAAAACATGGTACCTGAATCAGCAACAGCAGTCGTTTCAGGTGACTTGGATGACTTGCAAGCTAAACTAGATGCCTTTGTTGCAGAACACAAACTCAGAGGAGAAATCAAAGAAGAAGCTGGCAAATACAAGGTGACCATCATTGGTAAATCAGCTCATGGTGCTATGCCTGCTTCAGGTGTCAATGGTGCGACCTATCTGGCCCTCTTCCTCAGTCAGTTTGACTTTGCAGGACCTGCAAAAGACTACCTCGACATCGCTGGTAAGATTCTTTTGAATGACCATGAGGGTACAAATCTCAAGGTTGCTCATGTAGATGAAAAGATGGGTGCCCTTTCTATGAATGCCGGTGTCTTCCGCTTTGATGAAACAAGTACTGACAATACCATTGCCCTTAACTTCCGTTATCCAAAAGGAACAAGCCCAGAGCAAATCAAGTCAATCCTTGAAAACTTGCCAGTTGCTTCTGTTAGCCTTTCTGAACACGGTCACACACCTCACTACGTGCCAATGGAAGATCCACTTGTACAAACCTTGTTGAATGTTTATGAAAAACAAACTGGTCTTAAAGGTCACGAGCAAGTCATCGGTGGTGGTACCTTTGGTCGCTTGCTGGAACGTGGCGTTGCCTATGGTGCCATGTTCCCGGACTCAATCGATACCATGCACCAAGCCAACGAATTTATCGCCTTGGACGATCTCTTCCGAGCAGCAGCAATCTATGCAGAAGCTATTTATGAACTGATCAAATAAAATGATAGAAGTCTGAGATTTTATGCTTGGACTTCTTTTTGGAGGGAAAACAGATGTCTCAAATCGAAAGAATCAAGCAAGCCATTATGGCTGATCCACAGAATACCAGCTATACAGAACGCGGAATCGAACCTCTCTTTGCGGCGCCAAAAACTGCCCGCATCAATATTGTCGGTCAGGCTCCGGGGCTTAAAACGCAAGAAGCTGGGATTTATTGGAAGGATAAGAGTGGCGATCGCTTGCGTGAGTGGCTAGGTGTGGATGAGGACACCTTTTACAATTCAGGTTATTTTGCAGTTCTGCCCATGGATTTCTACTTTCCGGGGCATGGCAAGTCAGGCGACCTTCCACCTCGTACAGGTTTTGCAGAAAAATGGCATCCGCAACTCTTGCAAGAGTTGCCCGATATCCAATTAACTCTCTTGATTGGACAATATGCCCAAGCCTATTATTTACATGAAAAAGTTAGTGGCAAGGTGACAGAACGGGTAAAACACTACAAAGACTATCTACCAGAATTTTTCCCTCTGGTGCACCCCTCACCACGAAATCAAATCTGGATGGCCAAAAATCCTTGGTTTGAGTCAGAAGTAGTGCCCGATTTGAAAAAAAGAATTCAAAAGATTCTTGGAGAAACAAAATGAAAGAAATTACTTTTAACGATTTTTACCAGCTTTATCAAAATGAGCAACTTTCTCTAGTGGACGTGAGAGAAGTAGAAGAGTTCCAGACGCTTCATTTAGAAGGTGCTCAAAACCTACCACTTAGTCAATTAGCTGATATCTATGATCAGTTGGACAAGGACCTCTTGCATTATGTCATTTGTAAATCTGGAATACGTTCAGCGCGTGCTTGTCAATTTCTAGTTGAACAGGGTTATGAAGTTATCAATGTTCAAGGTGGAATGACGGCCTTTGAAAATCTTTAAACCTCTATGGTGATAGATCCTAATCTTCCCTTGCTCGGTTCCAACTGAGTGAGGGATTTTGTTTTTAGATAATTCTTATTTTTAAAAATATTGAAAACATTCAATGATTAATTTTGGATACTTTTTTCAGAGTCTTAATAATGGTATACTAGGTCAGTATTTTAGAAATATGAAGGAGATTATTATGGCTAAAAAAGGTGCCCTAACAGGCTTGCTCCTGTTTGGAATATTTTTTGGTGCGGGGAACTTGATCTTTCCGCCTTCTCTAGGTGCTTTATCTGGAGAACAGTTTCTTCCTGCCATCGCAGGTTTTGTATTTTCGGGTGTCGGGATTGCTGTCCTAACGCTCATCATCGGAACGCTAAACCCTAAAGGATACATTCACGAGATTTCTAAGAAAATCTCACCTTGGTTTGCGACGCTTTATCTTGCAGTCCTCTATCTATCGATTGGCCCCTTCTTTGCCATTCCGCGTACAGCCACAACAGCTTATGAAGTTGGGATTAGCCCCCTCTTATCCGAAGCAAACAAAGGTCTAGGATTGATTGTTTTTACTGTGCTTTATTTTGCAGCAGCCTATCTGATTTCACTCAATCCATCAAAGATTTTGGATCGAATTGGACGTGTTTTAACGCCAGTCTTTGCCTTATTGATCGTTATCTTGGTTGTACTAGGTGCCTTCAAATATGGTGGAACAAGCCCTCAAGCGGCTTCAGCTGCTTATCAAGCTTCTGCCTTTGGTACAGGATTCCTAGAAGGTTATAACACCTTGGATGCCCTTGCTTCAGTTGCCTTCAGTGTGATTGCAGTTCAAACCTTGAAACAACTTGGATTTTCAAGTAAGAAAGAATACATCTCAACTATTTGGGTTGTTGGTATTGTGGTAGCTCTTGCCTTTAGCGCTCTCTACATCGGTTTAGGATTCCTTGGAAATCATTTCCCAGTACCAGCAGAAGTGATGAAGGGTGGAACACCAGGCGTTTATATCTTGTCACAAGCAACTCAGGAAATCTTTGGTTCAACAGCTCAGCTCTTTCTTGCTGTTATGGTAACTGTAACCTGTTTCACAACGACAGTTGGCTTGATTGTGTCGACAGCAGAGTTCTTTAACGGACGTTTCCCACAAATCAGTTACAAGGTCTATGCAACTGCCTTTACCTTGATTGGGTTTGCTATTGCTAATCTTGGCCTTGATGCAATCATTAAGTACTCAGTGCCAGTACTTGTAATCTTGTACCCAATCACCATCTCCATTGTGATGATCGTGATTGTGAATAAGTTTGTACCCTTATCAAAACCGGGCATGCAGTTAACCATTAGCCTTGTTACAGCTATTGCTCTTGCAAGCGTTCTTGGAAGTTCCTTTAAGATTGAGTTTCTTGAAAATCTGATTAATGCCCTTCCGTTTGCGTCAGCCTCTCTTCCATGGCTAGTGCCAGCTATTATCGGAATCTTGCTTTCGCTGGTTCTACCAAACAAACAAGAGAGTGATGTTTTTGAGATGGAATAAAAAAATTCTTGGTCAACGACCAAGAATTTTTTGTATAAGCACGACTCGTTAGTTGGTTTGTTCAGTATAACCAGCCTCTTTAAGCATTTTTCTAGTTTTTAGGAAACTTACACGGCTTCCAGAGCCAGAAACTTCATTTGGCATTGCTTTTTTCATCTCTTCGAGATTCACAACAGTCATGTCAACCTCCATGCTATGGATGACTTTTCCATCTTTGAATTCGATATTTTGTGTAATGCCTTTAAGTCCTTCCTCCTTTTTATAAGTTTTCACGATAAGTTCTTTAATCTCTTCTGCTGACTTGTCCAGTATTTCAGGGTCAAAAACATTATAGACTTCTTGTTTTACAACATCATCCCCCTTAACAGTGTATGTCAAGGTAGAAGTTCTTCCGGGATTGCTATTGTGAACAAATGTGTGGGTTTCTGTCTCATCTTTCTTTTCAGATGATTGTTGGCTGCTTTGTTTGGTCTCGCTTGACTGAGTTGTTGTGTCTTCTTTGGTACTGCTGCTAGCAGGTGTAGATGCTTGTTTGGAGCATCCGAGCAGGAGGACAAGTGAAGCCACTAGGGCTAGTGAAGTTTTAACAAGAGTTTTCATAAAATTTCCTTTCATAATCAAAGTATTTTGTATTATAACATGATTCTACTACAAAATCAACTAGACCTCCCCTCTCATCTGATTTGACATGACAATGAACAGAAACTAGTCTGACGATTAAAGTTTTGTCTCTATCTGTTTCAAAAATTTTTTATCGTATGGATTGAAAAGTGGGAAGTTTTAAATGCACTTTTTATGGGATTTGGAGGAATCTATCGGACTCATCAGTTAGGAATATAGTAAAATACCCCAAGAGTCAGAGTTGTGTCTAACTTTTGGGGTGGACCTACACTAGTCTATATGAAATTTTGGGAGATTAGTTCGTCTTTTCTGTGAATCCCATTTTTTCCAGTGCTTTTTTAGAATTTGAGAAACTGACACGATTACCGATACCAGAATATTCTTCAGGAAGTGCTTTTCTAAGTTCGCTAATGCTTGCAACTGAGAAATCAACTTCTAGATCTTGAACAACTTTACCATCTTTGATTTCAATCGTTTGTTTAACACCTTTGAGTCCATTATAACCTTTGTACTTTTCTTCGATAAAACTCTTGACATCTTCTGGAGTTGCACCAAGGATTTCAGGATCAGCAATGTTATTAGCTGATTGCTTGATAACATTGTCCCCTTCTACAGTATAAATCAAGGTAGAAGTGATTCCAGAATTGCTTTTGTTTACAAAGGTATGTGTTTTAGTTGTTTCTTTCTTTTCAGATGATTGTTGACTGCTTTGTTTAGTCTCGTTTGACTGAGTTGTTGTGTCTTCTTTGGTACTGCTGCTAGCAGTAGTTGATGCTTGTTTGGAACATCCGAGCAGGAGGACAAGTGAAGCCACAAGGGCTAGTGATACTTTAAAGTATGATTTCATATCTATTACTTTCCTTTCATAATCAAAGTATTTGTATTATAACATGGATCTATAGTGAAAGCAACTAAACACAGTTTTTCTCCTTTTGAGAAGGAGTCTGACTAGAAAAATGTTATAATGGTAGGAAAGAGGTGAAGAAATGAATCAAACTGTAAACTATATCAAAGAATTAACTGCTATTGCATCTCCAACGGGCTTTACTCGTGAGATTTCAGACTACCTAGTCCATACTTTAGAAGAGCTTGGTTACCAGCCTATTCGAACTGCTAAGGGTGGTGTCAATGTTACTATTAAAGGTCAAAATGATGACCAACACCGCTATGTGACTGCCCATGTGGATACGCTGGGTGCTATTGTCCGTGCTGTCAAACCGGATGGCCGTCTCAAATTGGATCGTATCGGTGGTTTCCCTTGGAACATGATTGAGGGAGAGAACTGTACGGTTCATGTGGCTAGTACAGGTAAAACGGTATCTGGAACTATCCTCATCCACCAGACATCTTGCCATGTCTACAAGGATGCAGGAACTGCTGAACGTACTCAGGACAATATGGAAGTGCGTTTGGATGCAAAAGTAACCAATGAAAAAGAAACCCGCGCCTTGGGTATTGAGGTTGGAGACTTTATTAGTTTCGATCCGCGAACAGTTGTGACAGAAACTGGTTTTATCAAGTCTCGACACTTGGATGACAAGGTCAGCGCAGCAATTTTGCTCAATCTTCTTCGTATTTACAAGGAAGAGGGGATTGAATTGCCAGTAACAACTCATTTTGCTTTTTCAGTCTTCGAAGAGGTGGGTCACGGTGCCAACTCCAATATTCCAGCTCAGGTAGTGGAATATCTAGCTGTAGATATGGGAGCTATGGGCGATGACCAACAGACGGATGAGTACACAGTATCTATCTGTGTCAAGGATGCTTCTGGTCCTTATCACTATGACTTCCGTCAACACTTAGTAGCTTTGGCGAAAGAGCAAGATATTCCATTTAAGCTGGATATCTATCCATTTTATGGATCGGACGCTTCAGCAGCTATGTCAGCAGGAGCAGAGGTCAAACACGCCCTCCTTGGAGCTGGTATTGAATCCAGTCACTCTTACGAACGAACACACATTGATTCGGTCGTGGCGACTGAGCGTATGGTAGACGCCTATCTCAAGAGTGCATTGGTGGACTAATATGTGCTTGATTTGTCAAAGAATTGAATGGATCAAGGCAGGGGAAAATCCCTACTTTGTAAAAGAACTAGAAACAGGCTATGTTGTTATTGGAGACCACCAATACTTTAAGGGCTATACCTTATTTCTGGCAAAAGAGCATGTTACAGAACTCCACCATATGGAGACTTCTGTAAAACTTCGTTTTCTAGAGGAAATGAGTTTGGTCCAAGAAGCTGTTGCCAAAACGTTTAAAGCTGAAAAGATGAACATTGAACTTCTAGGAAATGGAGATGCCCACGCTCATTGGCATCTTTTTCCGAGAAGAACAGGTGATATGAAAGGTTATGGTCTTAATGGTCGTGGTCCAGTCTGGTGGGTGCCATGGGAAGAAATGGCGGCAGAAGATTGCCAAGTGAAATCCCATGAGTTGGAACAAATGATTAAAGCCTTATCCGATGAATTAGAGAAGCACTTGGTCTAAGAGAGGAAGAAAAAATGAAAAAAAGATACATTGTTTTATCTGGTTTGCTGGCAGTAACCCTAGCAGCATGTTCTCAAGAAAAACCTAAAAATGAAGAAAACACTCAAAAAACGGAACAAACTAGTCAACCTGAAGGAACTGTAGGGAGCAAATCTCAAGCCTCTAGTCAGAAGAAAGCAGAAGTTGTCAATAAGGGAGACTACTATAGTATTCAAGGGAAGTACGATGAAATCGTCATAGCTAATAAGCACTATCCTTTGTCAAAAGACTATAATCCAGGAGAAAATCCAACAGCTAAAGCAGAGTTGGTCAAACTCATTGCAGCAATGCAAGCAGCTGGCTACCCAATCAGCGATCACTACAGTGGTTTTAGAAGTTATGAAACCCAAACCAAACTTTATCAAGACTATGTGAATCAAGATGGGAAGGAAGCTGCAGATCGCTATTCAGCACGCCCAGGTTATAGTGAACACCAAACGGGTCTTGCTTTTGATTTGATTGGTACTAATGGAGAATTGGTAACAGAGGAGAAGGCAGCCCAGTGGCTCTTAGATCATGCGGCTGACTATGGCTTTGTTGTTCGCTATCTCAAAGGCAAGGAAAAAGAGACTGGCTACATGGCAGAAGAATGGCATCTTCGCTACGTTGGAAAAGAAGCCAAAGAAATTGCTGCAAGTGGTCTCAGTTTGGAAGAGTACTATGGCTTTGAAGGCGGAGATTACGTCGATTAAAAAAGTAATTTTTCTCTTGCATTTTTAGATAAATAGTGTATAATGGAAAGGTATGTGTAAAGCATACTTGTGGGAGGTAAAAATCTTACATTACCGCCAAAACCACAAAGGAGGATTTAAAAATGGCTAAAAAAGTCGAAAAACTTGTAAAATTGCAAATCCCTGCTGGTAAAGCTACACCAGCTCCACCAGTTGGACCTGCTCTTGGTCAAGCTGGTATCAACATCATGGGATTCACAAAAGAGTTCAACGCTCGTACAGCTGACCAAGCTGGTATGATCATTCCAGTTGTTATCTCAGTATACGAAGACAAATCATTTACTTTCGTTACAAAAACACCACCAGCTGCTGTTCTTTTGAAAAAAGCTGCAGGTGTTGAAAAAGGATCAGGTACACCTAACAAAACTAAAGTTGCTACAGTTACTCGTGCACAAGTACAAGAAATTGCAGAAACTAAGATGCCAGATTTGAACGCAGCAAACATTGAGTCTGCAATGCGTATGATCGAAGGTACTGCTCGTTCTATGGGATTCACTGTTGTTGACTAATCAATAACACAGTAGAAAATCTCACAGCAGTCTATTAGTTACTTTTCATACTAGGTAAGTGACTGATGCTTGTACTTGGGTACGGCAAAGGAACTTAAGGAAGTAGGAAAAGAATATTAATAGATTGAAAACCCGCAAGACTTCATCATTTCGAGAAGTGACGTGGGAGATGAAAATCGATTGAACCACTTACAAGGAGAATAGAAAATGGCTAAAAAAAGCAAACAACTTCGTGCTGCTCTTGAGAAAATCGACAGCACAAAAGCATACAGTGTAGAAGAGGCTGTAGCACTTGCAAAAGAAACTAACTTTGCAAAATTTGACGCAACTGTAGAAGTTGCTTACAACTTGAACATCGACGTTAAAAAAGCTGACCAACAAATCCGTGGCGCAATGGTATTGCCAAACGGTACTGGTAAAACTTCACGCGTTCTTGTTTTTGCACGTGGTGCAAAAGCTGAAGAAGCAAAAGCTGCTGGTGCAGACTTTGTTGGTGAAGATGACCTTGTTGCGAAAATCAACGACGGTTGGTTGGACTTCGACGTAGTTATCGCTACACCTGACATGATGGCTCTTGTTGGACGTCTTGGACGTGTCCTTGGACCACGTAACTTGATGCCAAACCCTAAGACTGGTACTGTAACAATGGATGTTGCTAAAGCAGTTGAAGAGTCTAAAGGTGGTAAAATCACTTACCGTGCTGACCGTGCAGGTAACGTTCAAGCAATCATCGGTAAAGTATCATTTGAAGCTGAAAAATTGGTTGAAAACTTTAAAGCTTTCAACGAAACAATCCAAAAAGCAAAACCAGCTACAGCTAAAGGAACTTACGTAACAAACTTGACTATCACAACTACTCAAGGTGTTGGTATCAAGGTTGACGTAAACTCACTTTAATTAACAGATTTTTAAAAACGAGTACGAATGTGCTCGTTTTTTAGGTACAACGGGCATTCCGTTCATCTGAGGTGTAAGTCCTCTGTAGGTACCATATACTAGTAAACCCAAAAGTGATTCCCAAACCTGACTATTTTGAGTAGCTGATCGAACGGCATTAGGATAGACTGTTTAAGTCTGACGTTGGAAATAAGAATCGGCAGAGAAAGAGATAGAGAAATCTTAGCTATACGAATAGGCACGTGATAGTAAAGCGTATATAGCGGACAAGGAGGCCAGTAACTCTAAAGTACAAATATGTAATCGTAACCTATATGCGTAAACTACGTGAGCAATTGAATTCGAACTAGAGAGGTGATTAATAGATTTATGCCTATAGTCATGGCAGCTTGTATGCTTTTGATTCTAGTTTATCAAATAATAAATTAGAATTGTCAGATAATATAATTTTATGTTATAATGAAGAAAAAATAGAGGTGTTCAAATGTCAGAAGCAGGTCATAAGTTTTTAGCAAAACTGGGGAAAAAACGCTTACGTCCAGGTGGAAAACGTGCTACAGATTGGTTAATTGCGGAAGGAGGATTTTCAAAAGAAAAGAGAATACTAGAAGTTGCGTGCAATAGGGGAACTACAGCAATTGAGTTGGCACAGCGTTTTGGTTGTAAGATAACTGCTGTTGATATGGATGGACAAGCCTTAGAAGCGGCTAAAAAATCTGCTGAAACGGCAGGTGTTGGTCATTTGATCAGATTTGAAAGAGCAAATGCAATGAAACTTCCTTATGAAGATGCTAGTTTTGATATTGTTATAAATGAAGCTATGCTGACTATGCAAGCCGATCAAGCTAAGAAAAAATGTGTAATGGAGTATCTAAGGGTTTTAAAACCTGAAGGCCTTCTTTTGACACATGATGTGCTTCTTAAGGAAGCTAAAGAGTCTGTCAGACAGGAATTGTCACAAGCAATTCATGTAAATGTAGGTCCTTTAACTCAAGATGGTTGGGAACAGGTGATGAGAGAATCAGGTTACCATGATGTGAAAATATTGACTGGTGAAATGACATTAATGAAATTATCAGGTATGATTTATGACGAAGGTTGGCTAGGAACTTTGAAAATTTGCGTAAATGCTTGTAAAAAGGAGAATAGAAAGCAGTTTTTAACTATGTATAAAATGTTTGCTAAGAATAAACAGAAATTGGGCTTTATTGCTATGGCTAGTTATAAATCGTCAAATCGTTAGATAATTATTGGAGTTAACTTTTCCTTGTTTCTTTCTTAAAAAATATGCTATAATAGAGAGTAAAAAACTTTGAAAGAAAGAAAAAGATGAATTTAAAAGATTATATCGCAACGATTGAAAATTATCCCAAGGAAGGCATCACATTCCGTGATATCAGCCCATTGATGGCAGATGGCAATGCCTATAGCTATGCTGTTCGTGAAATCGTTCAGTATGCAACTGACAAGAAAATCGACATGATCGTGGGTCCAGAGGCTCGCGGATTTATTGTTGGCTGCCCAGTTGCTTTTGAGTTGGGGATTGGCTTTGCACCTGTTCGTAAACCAGGGAAATTACCACGTGAAGTCATTTCAGCTGACTATGAAAAAGAGTACGGTATTGATACCTTGACTATGCACGCTGATGCCATCAAACCAGGTCAACGCGTTCTCATCGTAGATGACCTCTTGGCGACAGGTGGAACTGTCAAGGCAACCATTGAAATGATCGAAAGACTTGGTGGAGTTGTGGCAGGTTGTGCTTTCTTGATTGAACTTGATGAACTTAAAGGCCGCGAAAAAATCGGTGATTACGATTACAAGGTACTTATGCATTATTAATGAAAAACAGTCCTTGGGGCTGTTTTCTCTTCATCTGCTATATAAACAAACTATAGCTAGTTAGAGAAAAACTATAATTGAAAACTATATCTTCTTGCAGTATAATAAAAGGACTAAGTGTTTGAGATTTGACTTCAAACACATTCAATTATTTCTAAAAGAGTACAGTTAGGAGGATATTATGCCGATTCGGATTGAAAAAAAATTACCTGCTGTTGAGATTCTAAGGACAGAGAATATCTTTGTCATGGATGATCAACGGGCTGCTCACCAAGATATTCGACCTTTGAAGATTTTGATTCTAAATCTGATGCCTCAAAAGATTGTGACAGAAACACAACTCTTGCGGCATTTGGCCAATACGCCTCTTCAGTTAGATATCGATTTCTTGTATATGGAAACGCATCGTTCAAAGACGACTCGTGCCGAACATATGGAGACCTTCTATAAGACCTTCTCAGAAGTTAAGAATGACTTTTTTGATGGAATGATCATCACGGGAGCTCCAGTGGAGCACTTACCTTTTGAGGAGGTGGACTACTGGGAGGAGTTTAAACAGGTCATCGAATGGTCCAAGACGCATGTTTTTTCTACCCTGCATATCTGTTGGGGTGCCCAAGCAGGTCTTTATGCTCGCTATGGAGTTGAAAAATACCAGATGGAGCAGAAGCTGTCAGGTATTTACCCGCAGGATACCTTGAAAGAGGGCCATCTACTCTTTCGTGGGTTTGATGATAGCTATGTAGCTCCCCATTCTCGTCATACAGAAATCTATAAGGAAGAGATATTGGGAAAAACCAATCTGGAAATCCTCTCTGAGGGAGAACAAGTCGGTGTTTCTATTTTAGCTAGTCGGGATCTTCGTGAGATTTATAGTTTTGGTCATTTAGAATATGACCGTGATACTCTAGCAAAAGAGTATTTTCGTGATTGTGAGGCAGGACTTAATCCTAACATTCCGGAAAATTACTTCAAAAATGATGATGTGAATGAGACACCGTGTCTCTGTTGGTCTTCATCAGCTGCCCTCTTTTTCAGTAACTGGGTTAATTATGCTGTTTATCAGGAAACTCCTTTTGACTGGAAAAAGGTAGAGGACGATGCAGCTTCATTTGGATATTTATAAGAGGAATTATGACATATTTTGACGCTTTTAAATCAGGGAACTTGGTTTTGCCAAGTGCCCTGCTCTTGCATTTTAAGGAACTCTTTCCTTCCAGCGAAGATTTTCTCGTCTGGCAATTTTTCTATTTACAAAATACCACAGCCCTAGGAGATGTTTCGCCTAGCCAGATTGCTGAAATCATTGGGAAAGAAGTGGCAGATGTCAACCAATCTATTTCGAATTTGACTGAAAATGGGTTACTACAATATCGAACCATTGAACTAAACGGGGAAATTGAGCTGATTTTTGATGCTAGTTTGGCTTTTGAACGCTTGGATAGCTTACTAGATAGCCAAACTCCAGCTACAACAGTCCCAAACCCGCAGAATCAGTTGAAGGATCTGGTTGAAACTTTTCAGCAGGAATTGGGACGCTTATTAACACCATTTGAAATCGAAGACCTTTCTAAGACTGTCAAAGAAGACGGAGTTAAGGCGGATTTGATCAAGGAAGCTCTCCGAGAGGCCGTTCTCAATGGCAAGCCAAACTGGAAATATATTCAGGCAATCCTACGAAACTGGCGCCATGAAGGTATTCAGTCTGTGACTCAGGTAGAGGCCAAACGAGCAGAGCGAGAAGTCAACAATCCCAAACAAGTTCAGGCTTCGGCTGATTTCCTCGCTGCCATGAATTTGTGGCAAGATTAGTCGCTTGAAAAATCTTGAAAATTAGAGTAAGGTTTGCAAGCTCCTTATAAATATGATAGAATAATAGTGAATAAAATGAAAAAAGAGGTATGTGAAATGTCACGTAAACCATTTATCGCTGGTAACTGGAAAATGAACAAAAATCCAGAAGAAGCAAAAGCATTCGTTGAAGCCGTTGCATCAAAACTTCCTTCATCAGACCTTGTTGAAGCAGGTATCGCAGCTCCAGCTCTTGATTTGACAGCTGTTCTTGCTGCTGCTAAAGGTTCAAACCTTAAAGTTGCTGCTCAAAACTGCTACTTTGAAAATGCAGGTGCGTTCACTGGTGAAACAAGCCCACAAGTTTTGAAAGAAATCGGTACTGACTACGTTGTTATCGGTCACTCAGAACGTCGTGACTACTTCCATGAAACTGACGAAGATATCAACAAAAAAGCAAAAGCAATCTTTGCAAACGGTATGCTTCCAATTATCTGTTGTGGTGAGTCACTTGAAACTTACGAAGCTGGTAAAGCTGCTGAATTCGTAGGTGCTCAAGTATCTGCTGCATTGGCTGGATTGACTGCAGAACAAGTTGCTGCATCAGTTATCGCTTATGAGCCAATCTGGGCTATCGGTACTGGTAAATCAGCTTCACAAGACGATGCACAAAAAATGTGTAAAGTCGTTCGTGACGTTGTAGCTGCAGACTTTGGTCAAGAAGTTGCGGACAAAGTTCGTGTTCAATACGGTGGTTCTGTTAAACCTGAAAACGTTGCTTCATACATGGCTTGCCCAGACGTTGACGGTGCCCTTGTTGGTGGTGCGTCACTTGAAGCTGAAAGCTTCTTGGCATTGCTTGATTTTGTAAAATAATCTCAGTTATTCCAGACAGTCTGCTAAGACTGTCTTTTTTTTTAAAGACTGTATATTTTTCTTAAATTATCAGTCAATTACAACTTTTTTAATATGGGTTAATTTTCTTGCTTTTGTCTACTAGGAGTAGTATACTGAGATAGTAATCAATAAATATGGTTGCAAAAATAATATTATGAGGTGATCAATATGGTTGAATTGAAAAAAGAAGCAGTAAAAGACGTAACAACATTATCTAAGACAGCGCCAGTAGCATTGGTAAAAACAAAGGAAGTATTGAACCAAGCAGTAGCGGACTTGTATGTGGCTCACATTGCCCTTCACCAAGTACACTGGTATATGCGTGGTCGTGGTTTCCTCGTATGGCATCCAAAAATGGATGAATACATGGACAGCCTTGATGGTTATCTTGACGAAATCAGCGAACGTTTAATTACCCTTGGTGGCAAACCTTACTCAACTTTGACAGAATTCCTTCAACACAGTGAAATCGAAGAAGAAGAAGGAGAATTCCGTAACGTTGAAGAAAGCTTGGAACGTGTTCTAGCTATTTATCGCTACCTCATCAGTCTTTTCCAAAAGGCTTTGGATGTGACTGACGAAGAAGGCGATGATGTTACAAACGATATCTTTGTTGGTGCTAAGGCTGAACTTGAGAAAACAGTTTGGATGCTTACAGCAGAACTTGGACAAGCTCCTGGTCTGTAAGATATAGTTGCTACCCCTTTTATCATGAGGTGCTTGATAAGTACCCATGAACAATCATCTTTTAAAAGTCATGTAACTGTAAAAAGTTGCATGATTTTTTGTTTGCTGGACTTAGGATACATTGTCAAATGTAGGATTTTACGGTATAATAGTTGCTGTTCAATAACATATGAATTTTAAAGAATAATTGTTAGTTTTAGGAGGACTTATGAACAACTTACCAAATTGCCCAAAATGCAATTCAGAATATGTCTACGAAGACGGAAGTCTCTTAGTCTGCCCAGAGTGTGCCTATGAGTGGAATCCTGCAGAAGTTGCAGAAGTAGAAGAAGGTGTTGTTGCTATCGATGCCAATGGAAATAAATTGGCTGACGGCGATACTGTAACCCTTATCAAGGACTTGAAAGTAAAAGGTGCGCCAAAGGATTTGAAACAAGGAACTCGCGTTAAAAATATCCGTATCGTAGAAGGTGACCACAACATCGACTGTAAGATTGATGGTTTTGGAGCCATGAAACTCAAGTCAGAATTTGTTAAGAAAATCTAGCCATGAAACTGAACTACAAATTTATCTTTTATAGTCGTGTACTTTTGTTCTTAGCGGCATTTACAGGAGTTTATTTGGAGATTACCAAGCACGGTGGCTTTGGAATGCTCCTTTACTACACAGTGTTGTCTAATCTTTTAGTAACGATTTTCACGGGCTATCTGCTCCGTGTGATGAGCCGTTCAGCTGAAAATTGGCAAAGTCCGACCTTGCTTCGTCTCAAGGGTGGCGTTACCATGAGTATCATGATTACCTGTGTGATTTACCATTTTATGCTTGCTCCGATCGCGACAGACTTTTACCGTGTGGAAAATTTCCTTTGCCACTATATCGTTCCACTCTGGTTTTTAGCCGACACCCTCTTCTTTGATAAACAGGGTCGATACAAGATCTGGGATCCAGTCTTGTGGACCATCTTGCCCTTGGTTTATATGATTTTTGCTTTGTTTAACGGCCTGGTCTTAAAACTCAATATTCCGAATTCCAAAGACAATCCCTTCCCTTATTTCTTTTTGAATGTGAACAAGGGTTGGGACGTGGTTATCAAATGGTGTTTGATCATTTTTGCGGCGTATATGGTTGCAGGCTTCATCTTCTATCTGATCAAGCAAATCAAGCGAAAATAGTCTTCCTATTAGGAAAGTTAGGACGGAGTCTCTAGTTCAATCGGGCTCCTTCTTTTCTTGCCATCTTCCTTTTAAAAGGATCAACAGTGAGAAATATACAGAAAGAAAATTCATGAAACAATATTTAGAACGGGCTAGTATTTTGGCCCTCTCCCTCGTTTTGATTACCTCCTTTTCCATCTCAAGTGCTCTGCCAGCCATGTTTGACTACTATCAAGGCTATCCCAAAGAACAAATCGAGCTCCTGGTCAGTCTTCCTTCTTTTGGAATTATGATTATGCTGGTTTTAAATGGGTTTTTGGAGCGGTTATTTCCTGAGCGACTTCAGATTAGTCTAGGACTTCTCATCCTTTCTATCGGTGGAACTGCCCCTTTCTGGTATCAGGAGTACAACTTTGTCTTTGCGATGCGGATTTTATTTGGCTTGGGTGTTGGGATGATCAATGCCAAGGCCATTTCTATCATCAGCGAACGCTATCATGGAAAGACACGGATTCAAATGTTGGGTCTTCGCGGATCAGCAGAAGTTGTCGGGGCATCGATTTTGACTCTAGTGGTTGGTCAACTCTTATCCTTGGGATGGACAGTGACCTTTTTGGCCTACAGTGCGGGATTTTTAGTATTGATCCTTTATCTGCTCTTTGTCCCTTATGGGAAAGAAAAGAAAGAAACAAAGAAAAAAGAGGCCGAAACGACTCGTTTGACAGGACAGATGAAAGGCTTGATTTTTCTATTGGCTGTCGAAGCAGCAGTTGTTGTCTGCACCAATACAGCTATCACCATTCGTATTCCTAGTCTGATGGTGGAAAGAGGTCTCGGGGATGCCCAGTTATCGAGCTTGGTTTTAAGTATCATGCAGTTGATTGGTATCTTGGCAGGTGTGAGTTTTTCTTTCTTTATCTCTCTGTTTAAAGAAAGGTTGCTCCTTTGGTCAGGTATCACCTTTGGCTTGGGGCAGATTGTGATTGCCTTGTCTCCGTCATTGGGTGTGATGGTAGTTGGAAGTGTTGTGGCAGGTTTTTCCTACAGTGTGGCCTTGACCACTGTCTTTCAGCTTCTTTCTGAAAGAATCCCAGCCAAGCTCCTTAATCAGGCAACATCTTTTGCAGTGCTAGGATGTAGCTTTGGAGCCTTCACGACACCTTTCATTCTTGGAGCGATTGGTTTGGTGACTCAAAACGGTATGTTGGTCTTCACCATTCTAGGCTGCTGGTTGATTGTCACTTCTATCTTTGTTATGTACGCACTTCAAAAGAGAGCTTAGGATTAATTTCCTAAGTTTTTCTTTCTAGGAATTTTGTACCCAGACAATTATTGGTTTTTAAACTTGTTTACACTTTTATTTCCTGATAAAATAGAAGTTATGACAAGATATAAAGCAACTATTTCTTATGATGGTTTTGCCTTTGCCGGTTTTCAGCGCCAGCCTCATGCGCGGAGCGTTCAAGAGGAAATCGAAAAAACCTTAACGAGACTCAATAAGGGGCAAGCCATCACTGTTCACGGTGCTGGTAGGACGGATAGTGGGGTCCATGCTCTTGGTCAGGTCATTCATTTTGATCTGCCCTATCAGATGGATGAGGAAAAACTCCGTTTTGCTCTGGATACCCAATCTCCAGAAGATATCGATGTGATTTCGATTGAGATTGTGGCGGATGATTTTCATTGCCGTTATGCCAAGCACAGCAAGACCTATGAGTTTATCGTGGATAGAGGACGTCCCAAAAATCCTATGCGTCGTCACTACGCTACTCACTTTCCCTATCCGCTCGACGTGGAGCGGATGCAGGAGGCTGTCAAGAAATTAGAAGGAACCCATGATTTTACCGGTTTTACAGCATCTGGGACTAGTGTAGAGGACAAGGTTCGGACCATTACAGAAGCTAGTTTAACAGTTGATGAGACAGGGCAGTTTTTGACCTTTACCTTCTCTGGAAATGGTTTCTTGTATAAGCAGATTCGCAATATGGTGGGGACACTGCTCAAAATCGGAAATGATCGAATGCCAGTTGAGCAGATTGACTTGATTTTGGAGAAAAAAGACAGGCAGCTTGCGGGTCCAACGGCGGCACCAAATGGCTTGTATTTAAAGGAGATTCGTTATGAAGAATAATCGTATTTTAACCCTTTCTGGGAATGATATTTTTAGTGGTGGTGGTTTATCAGCTGATTTGGCTACCTATACCTTAAATGGTCTGCATGGCTTTGTAGCAGTGACTTGTTTGACGGCCTTGACCGAAAAGGGCTTTGAAGTCTTTCCAACTGACGATGCCATTTTTCAACATGAATTGGATAGCTTACGTGATGTCGAGTTTGCAGGAATTAAGATTGGCCTTCTTCCTACTGTCAGTGTGGCTGAGAAGGCCTTGGACTTTATCAAGCAACGTCCAGGAGTGCCTGTGGTATTGGACCCCGTTTTGGTCTGCAAGGAAACGCATGATGTAGCTGTTAGTGAACTCTGTCAAGAGTTGATTCGCTTTTTCCCTCATGTCAGTGTGATTACGCCAAATCTTCCTGAAGCAGAATTATTGGCTGGTCAGGAAATTAAAACATTGGAAGACATGAAAGCTGTAGCGCAGAAATTGCATGATTTAGGAGCGCCAGCAGTTATTATCAAGGGAGGCAATCGCCTCAGTCAGGACAAGGCAGTGGATGTCTTTTATGATGGACAAACTTTCACTGTTCTAGAAAACCCAGTCATTCAAGGCCAAAATGCGGGTGCAGGATGTACCTTTGCCTCAAGCATCGCCAGTCACTTGGTTAAAGGGGATGAACTTTTACCAGCAGTAGAGAGCTCGAAAGCTTTCGTTTACCGTGCTATTGCACAAGCAGATCAATATGGAGTAAGACAATATGAAGCAAACCAAAACAACTAAAATCGCCCTTGTATCCCTCTTAACCGCCCTTTCTGTGGTTCTAGGTTATTACTTGAAAATTGGAACGGCAACAGGAATATTGACTCTCTTGGATGCAGGTATTTTCTTTACTGCCTTTTACTTTGGCAGTAAAGAAGGGGCCGTCGTTGGAGGACTAGCAGCTTTTCTGCTTGACCTTTTATCAGGCTTTCCACAGTGGATGTTCTTTAGCTTGGTAAACCATGGCTTGCAAGGATTTTTTGCAGGTTTTAAAGGGAAATGGCAATGGCTAGGCCTTGTCTTGGCTACTATCGTCATGGTAAGTGGCTACGCTCTGGGCTCAACTCTAATGAATGGATGGGCAGCAGCCTTACCAGAAATTCTTCCAAACTTCCTACAAAATATCGTGGGAATGGTTGTGGGGTTTATAGCCTTTCAGAGTGTTAAGAAGATTAAGTAGAGAGGTTGAGTCAAAAGTCTTTAAAATCAAAAAACGCATAGTATCAGGTGTTGAATAAACTTGATACTATGCGTTTTATTATTTTGACTCTCAGTCTTCCTGTAGATAATAGGAAATTACAACAGAAGAATTACTATCAAAATAGGAATCTTTATCAAAATATTTGCAATTTTCTATTGTAATACTATGTATTTTGTAATTCTTAATAAAATGAGGTAATTTTTCATATTTTTCTTCAAGTAATGTTACATTATGAAATCCAATATTCTCAAAAAGCTCTTTTACTTCGAAAGGTTCTTTTGCAAGTAAAATCTCATAATCATCAGGTGGAAGAATATACTGATTCTTTAAAATATCATTAAGCCGCTCCGAAATTCGTAAACTAACATTTTTAGGCATACTTGAGTCAGTGTTTTCACTTGAGATTCTAACTTTTCCTGTTAAAATTCCATAATCATTATAATCTAAAGTAAAACACCAAGTTGAAATTCGACTATTTGAATATACCTCCAAATTAATTAAAGCTTGGCTAATTTCTACTTTTTTTATTCGAATAATTTTATCGGTTTCTTCGTGAATTATTCTATTGAACTCTTCTTGATTTAAGAATTCTGGAAATTGAATGGATAAAGATTGTCTAAGCTCCTCATCTTGTTTCTTTTCAAGACGCTCTTGACTATTCCATGAGTGTACTTCAAGAATAATATTTACAACTTTACCTGGAATACTTATAACATTAGAAATTCCTGTCATAGTATTATTGACTATATTCACAGCTCCATCTACAGTATTGCCAGTTATTTTTGAAGTTTCATCGACAACTATTTTTACGGCTTTTGAAGTCTCATTAGCAATATCATTAACAACCTTCGAGGATTCATTAACGATACCATTTACAACCTTAGAAGTTTCGTTAGTAACGTTGTCAACTAATTTAAAGAAATCATTTAACATAAAATAATACCATTAATCAAAATAAAGCAAGTCTTTGCTGGTGCTGGTGAAGAGGTCAAAGCCATCCTTAGTGACGACACCGCAGTCTTCGATACGGACACCGACTTTTCCAGGGATATAGATACCTGGTTCAACAGAGAAGCACATGCCTTCTTCGATGGTCATGTCGTTTCCTTCCATGATAGATGGGAACTCGTGGACATCCATACCGATACCGTGACCGAGACGGTGGTTGAAGTACTCTCCATAACCAGCTTTTTCAATGACTTCACGGGCAGCGCGGTCAACTTCATGGGCAGTCACACCAGGTTTGATAAAGTCAAGGGCAGCTTGTTGGGCTTCAAGGGTCAAGTTATAGATATCTTTCTTGAATTGGTCAGGTTTACCGACAGCGACCGTACGAGTCATATCTGAGGCGTAGCCATTAACCATGACACCGAGGTCAAAGAGGAGAAGGGCGTCCTTTTCAACTTTGTTTGCACCAGGAATTCCGTGTGGATTTGCAGCGTTATCGCCAGTCAAGACCATGGTATCAAAGCTCATTTCATAGCCTTCACGTTTCATGGCAAAGTCGATTTGCGCAATGATATCTGTCTCAGTCTTATCAAGAGAAATGTTGTCAAAACCAACTTTTACAGCCTTATCAGCATAGAGACCAGCAACCATCATTTTTTGAACTTCATCAGCTGACTTGATGAGGCGCATGCGTTGGATGCGAGGAGTGAGATTTTCAAATTCAGCAGTTTCAAAGACCGTTTTCAAACCATGGTATTTGGTTAAGATGAGATTGTCAAACTCAACAGCGACACGTTTGAAGTCAAGTTGAGGCAAAGCGTTTTTGATTTTTTGCCATGGATTTTCAGAATCCACATAGCCCACTACTGGGAAGGAAACAGTGCTGCTTGCACGCTCCACTTCAAGGGCTGGGACAAAGAGGAGAGGTTCCCGGTCCGCTAGGACAAAGAGGAACATTTGGCGTTCATGGGGATCACTGTAAAAGCCAGTGAGGTAATTGATAGTGACGGGGTCAGATACGACAGCGACGTCTAGTTTTTCTGATTCAAGATATGTTAGGATTTGTTGTAATTTAGACATATGCTACCTTCTTTCTACCCCTCTATTTTGGCAAAAAATGAGAGAAAATGCAAGGGAGAAGGGTAAAAGAACAGGCAAAAAGAACTCCGACAAGATAGGGGAGTTCTTTGATATAGTTTTTCTTGGTTTAAGAAAAGTCAGCCTTGCTTTTGACGTCGCTGTATTCTTCAGCGATTTCTTGACTGAGAATATCCTCATAGGCAGGGAGTTGGATGTCCTGACCGTATTTTTTTCGGAGGGCAGTAGTGACTAGGCGATAAGCCAAATTGGCATTACGAGAAAGGATAGGTCCGTGGAAGTAGGAACCAAAGACATTCTTATAATGAACTCCTTCGCCGACCTTTTCTTCGTTGTTTCCATTTCCATAGACCACCTGTCCCAGTGGTTTTTGGTCGTCTGAGAGGAAGGTACGACCCTGGTGATTTTCAAATCCATAGTAGGTTTCATTGAAATCTTCATTGTGAATCTTGATGTCACCGATAAAACGGTTATTGGTCTGGTTGAGGGTATAGTGGCCCATGACACCTAGACCTTCGATGCGTCTTCCGGAAGCTTCAATATAGTATTGCCCCAATAGTTGGAAGCCACCACAGATGGCTAGAACCACACCATCGTTTTGGATGTAGTTGTCAATGCTCTCTTTTTTAGCAGGTAAGTCGCCAGCGATAATACTCTGTTCAAAGTCTTGGCCACCACCGAAAAAGGCGATATCGTAGTGGTTTTCATCAAAGGCATCATGGAGAGAAACGATGTCAACCGTCACATGAGCTCCAAGTTTTTCAGCCACATACTTGAGCATGAGGATGTTTCCATTGTCCCCGTAGGTATTCATGAGGTTTCCGTAGAGGTGGGCGATGTTGAGCTGATAAGGGTAGTTGCCAGCTTTTGAGGAAATTGAAGTATAAACCATTAGTTCATCTCCTTTCTAACAATCTGACGACTAGCCAGCAGTTCGCGGAATTCCAGCATAGCAGTATAAGTAGCCAGGATATAGGCATGTTTGCAGTCCTGGTTCTCAATGGTCTTGAGAACTTGCTCCAGATTGCTTGTTTCAGTGATTTTATCAGCTGGGTATCCTGTCACCCGTAGACGACGCGCGATTTCAGAATGACGAACACCGCCAGCATTGATTTCAGGGATATCCATGTCAGTGATTTGTTCAAAGTCCGCATCCCAGATCCAGCTAGTGTCAATTCCATCTGCATAGTTGGCATTGAGGAGGACAGAAAGGCTAAATGGATAAGGCGCTAGTTTAATCATCTCGATAGCCTGAGTTGCACCGACTGGATTCTTGATGAGGACAAGGGTACATTCCTTGTCACCGATATGGAAGGTTTCCTGACGACCAAAGACTGCACGACTCTTGTCAAATCCTTGTTTGATCCGTTGCGAATCAGCGCCGAGGAATCGAGCAATGGCAACCGCAGCAAGGGCATTGTAGATGTTGTAAAGTCCACCGATTTGGATGCCGTATTCTTGTCCGTCAATGATAAAACGAGAGCGATTGTTGGTCAATTCAACCAAGTCTGTCAGACGGTAGTCCAATTCAGGACGTTTGCAGCCACAATTTTCACAGATATAGGCACCCAAATTGGCATAGGTATTGTGTTCGTATTTGAGGATACCTTGGCAGTCAGGACAGAGGATTCCTTCGGTATTGTAATGAGCTAGTTGGGCTGGTCCTTTTTCCAAGTCAAAACCAAAATACTGTACAGGATTTGGAATAGATGGCTTGTAGAAAAGCGGACTGTCACCATTGAGGAGAACTGTAGCCGTAGGCACCTTACGGATTGCATCCAAAATCATGTTATAAGTCGTGTAAATCTCACCATAGCGGTCCATCTGGTCACGGAAAATATTAGTGATGACAAAAAGGCTAGGATGGATGTAATCACAGATACGAGATAGACTGGCCTCGTCAATTTCGAGGACGGCAATATTTTTTCCAGTTTTAGAGGATTTGGCCGTCAAGAAGGTTGTCGTAATCCCTGTAATCATATTGGCACCGCTTGGATTGGTAAGAACCTGACCATAAATCTCTTTTAAGATGCCGACAGTGAGGGCAGTTGTCAGGGTTTTCCCGTTGGTTCCAGTGACCACGACAATCTCGTAGTTTTTAGCTAGGTTTTGTAAAATATCTTTATCAAAGTGAAGGGCAAGTTTTCCTGGGAGCGTACTTCCACGACCAAGACGGTTCAAGATGAAGTGAGAAGAACGCCCAGCTAGAAGGCCTAAAGTAGTTTTTAATTTCATGTTTCTATTATATCATAAAAGAAAGAAAAGACAGATTTGAGATTTCGCATAAACAAAAACAGCCCGATGAGGGCTGTTAGCTAAAAAATCAGTCTCAACTTAAATCGCAAACAAGTCATTCAAGTTCTCAGCCAAGGTTGGGTGAGTGAAGATTTGTTTTGTGAAGTAAGTGTAAGGAATCTTGTTGTCCATGGCAACAGTGATGATGTTGATGATTTCTTGAGAGCCTTCTGAGAAGATAGTTGCACCGAGAATTTCTTTTGTTTCAGTATTGACAACAGCTTTGAAGGCTCCGCGAAGGTCGCCATTTACGTGACCACGAGGCATTGCTGCAACAGGAATTTCCTTGACAGCGTATGGAAGTTTCAAATCAGCTGCTTGGCTTTCTGTCAAACCAACTTGAGAAAGTGCAGGTGTGATGAACATGGTGTTTGGTACATTGAGCCGGTCTTCGAGTGTGTAGCTGCCATCTCCAGCAAGATAGCTGTAGACAACACGGAAGTCATCAAGTGAAATGTAGGTAAATTGAGGTCCACCATTGACGTCTCCAACTGCAAAGACACCAGAAACGTTTGTTTGACAATGTTTGTCGACTTTGATAGCACCACGCTCTGTTAGTTCAATATCAGTATTCTCAAGTTGAAGTGGTTCTACGTTTGGCTTACGTCCAGTTGCGTAGAGAAGGGCATCGAAACGGTAGGTTTCGTTTTCAGTTACGACGAGCACTTGATCACCGTCGTTTTTGATTTCAGTAGTACGGATGTTTTGAAGCAATTCAATGCCGTCTTCTTCCATGTATTGTTTAGCAAGTGCTGCGATGGAAGGTTCTGCACGAGGAAGGAATGTGTCCAAGGCATCTAGAACTGTGACCTTGCTACCAAGTTTGTTGTAGAGTCCTGCAAATTCAAGACCGATGTTTCCACCTCCAAGTACTCCAAGTTTTTCAGGCAATTTGTCCAAGTTTTGGATACCTGTTGAGTCAAAGACATTCTTACTTGTAGCAAGTCCAGGAATAGGTAAGACGTTTGAAACAGCGCCAGTGTTGATGACAATTGTTTCAGCAGTCAGTTCTTGTTTTTCATCACCTGCTTGGATTTCGATGACTTTATTTGAAAGGAAGTGTGCTTCCGCATCAAAGATATCTACGCCTGTACCAGCAACAGTTGCATAGTTTTTACCATTGAGGCGACCAGTGATAGTATTTTTGGTAGCAATGACTTTTTCAAAAGACAAATCTTTCTCAGCAGCAACTAACAAGGTTTTAGTTGGGATACATCCGATATTGATACAAGTTCCGCCATACATAGCTTTACTACGTTCAACGAGGGCAACTTTTTTGCCAGCTGAAGCCAATTTACCAGCTAGTGTTTTACCAGCCTTACCAAATCCAATAACAATTAAATCGTATGTTAACATTTTTTAATCCTCCTGTTTGATTTCATTCTAGCACAAGAAAAAAACTTTTGCACAATTCCGCTACGGAGAAACGAATCATATAAGGCTGTATTTATATTTGTGGAAAATCGTTTACATGATTTTCCTTAAGGATTCTACTATCTTTTGCCCCGCTCTTGTGTTATACTAGATAGGTTGCAAAGAAACTAGTACTTTTCTTTCGTGGAAAAGAAGCAACACGGTATCTCATTTTTGTTGAAGATACGTCATGAAAAGAAAAGTATAAACTAAAGCCCTATAGGGTGGCTTCGCACCACCTTTAGAAAGAAGAATAACGTGAAATTTAATGAATTTAATTTGTCTGCTGAATTGCTAGCAGAGATTGAAAAAGCTGGATTTGTAGAAGCAAGTCCCATCCAAGAACAGACCATTCCATTGGCTCTAGAAGGCAAGGACGTTATCGGTCAAGCTCAGACTGGTACAGGGAAAACCGCAGCCTTTGGCTTGCCAACCCTTGAAAAAATCCGTACAGAAGAAGCGACCATCCAAGCCTTGGTTATCGCTCCAACTCGTGAACTCGCTGTCCAAAGCCAAGAAGAACTCTTCCGCTTTGGCCGTAGCAAAGGAGTGAAAGTTCGCTCAGTTTACGGTGGTTCCAGCATTGAAAAACAAATCAAGGCCCTTAAATCTGGTGCCCACATCGTGGTAGGAACACCAGGCCGTCTCTTGGACTTGATTAAACGCAAGGCCTTGAAATTACAAGATATTGAAACTCTGATTCTTGACGAAGCGGATGAAATGCTCAATATGGGCTTCCTTGAAGACATTGAAGCCATCATTTCCCGTGTCCCTGAAAATCGTCAAACCTTGCTCTTTTCAGCAACCATGCCAGATGCTATCAAACGTATCGGTGTTCAGTTTATGAAAGACCCTGAGCATGTGAAGATTGCTGCCAAGGAATTGACAACAGAGCTGGTGGATCAGTACTATATCCGTGTCAAGGAACAAGAGAAATTTGATACCATGACACGTCTTATGGATGTGGAACAACCAGAACTTGCTATTGTATTTGGTCGTACTAAACGCCGTGTAGATGAATTGACTCGTGGACTTAAAATTCGTGGCTTCCGTGCAGAAGGAATTCATGGTGACTTAGACCAAAATAAACGTCTTCGTGTCCTTCGTGATTTTAAAAATGGGAATCTTGATGTTTTGGTTGCGACAGACGTGGCAGCACGTGGTTTGGATATCTCAGGTGTGACCCATGTCTACAACTACGATATTCCACAAGATCCTGAAAGTTATGTTCACCGTATCGGTCGTACAGGTCGTGCTGGTAAGTCAGGTCAATCTATTACTTTTGTAGCACCAAATGAAATGGGCTACCTTCAAATCATCGAAAACTTGACTAAGAAGCGCATGAAAGGCTTGAAACCAGCAACAGCAGAAGAAGCCTTCCAAGCTAAGAAACAAGTAGCTCTCAAGAAAATCGAACGAGACTTCGCAGACGAAGCAATTCGTGGGAACTTTGAGAAATTTGCTAAAGATGCTCGTAAGTTAGCTGCAGAATTTAGTCCAGAAGAATTGGCTATGTATATCTTGAGCCTGACAGTCCAAGATCCAGACAGCCTTCCTGAAGTGGAGATTGCGCGTGAAAAACCACTGCCATTTAAACCATCAGGTAATGGCTTTGGTGGCAAAGGTAAGGGAGGTCGTGGAGGCCGTCGTGGGGACGACCGTCGAGACCGTGATCGCCGTGGTAATGGTCGCCGTGATGATTTCAAAAAAGGCAGTCGTGGGAACGATCGTTTTGATAAAGACAGACGTTACCGTAATAAAGACAATAAAAAACCTCGCAACACTTCAAGCGAAAAGAAGACAGGCTTTGTTATTCGTAACAAAGGAGACAAATAGAAAAAAGCGATTCACACTGTGAATCGCTTTTATATATAAGGAGACCGATAGTAAAAGAAGATGGTGATAGTAAAGGATAGGTGAAACGGAAAGGGATTTATCATGTCATCTTCTTATAATGTTATAATATCAAAAATAAAATAGGATGTCAATAAAAAAACTCGCTTTTTTCTAAAATATTTTTGCTGTTCAAAATTGCAATTAAATAAGCAATTTTCAGATAATTATTGAAATAAAGACTTTTCTATGTTATAATGGAAGCGATTATATGCGAGGTAAAAAATGGCACATTTATTAGAAAAAACAAGAAAAATCACGTCTATTCTAAAGCGCTCAGAAGAGCAACTCCAAGATGAACTTCCTTACAATGCGATCACACGCCAGTTAGCTGATATTATTGACTGTAACGCTTGTATTGTGAATAACAAGGGACGTCTCTTGGGCTACTTTATGCGTTATAAGACCAATAATGACCGTGTAGAACAGTTTTTCCAAACTAAAACCTTCCCTGACGTCTATGTACAAGGGGCAAACATGATTTATGATACGGAAGCCAACCTTCCTGTTGAACATGATTTGACTATTTTCCCTGTAGAGAGCCGTGCGGACTTTCCAGATGGTTTGACGACCATCGCTCCGATTCATGTATCAGGGATTCGTCTAGGTTCGTTGATCATTTGGCGCAATGACAAGAAATTTGAAGATGAAGATTTGATCCTTGTCGAGATTGCGAGCACGGTTGTGGGAATTCAACTATTGAACTTCCAACGTGAAGAAGATGAGAAGAATATTCGCCGTCGTACTGCTGTAACCATGGCAGTCAACACCCTTTCCTATTCAGAACTTCGTGCCGTATCAGCTATTTTAGCTGAATTGGATGGAAATGAAGGGCAGCTGACTGCATCAGTTATTGCAGATCGTATTGGCATTACGCGCTCAGTGATTGTCAATGCGCTTCGTAAATTGGAGTCGGCGGGAATTATTGAGAGTCGTTCACTAGGAATGAAGGGGACCTATCTCAAGGTATTGATTTCAGATATTTTTGAGGAAGTGAAAAAGAGGGACTACTAATGGCAAAGGCTTTAATCTCGATTGACTATACAGAGGATTTCGTAGCAGACCATGGAAAGCTAACTGCTGGCGCACCTGCTCAAGCGATATCAAAAGCCATTGATCAGGTAACTAGATTAGCTTTTGATCGTGGAGACTATGTCTTTTTTACCATTGATGCTCATGAAGAGAAGGATACATTCCACCCAGAAAGCAAGCTCTTTCCACCGCACAACATCATCGGAACTAGTGGGCGTAACCTTTATGGCTCCCTAGCTGATTTTTATGCTGAGCATGAGGCGGATAGTCGTGTCTTTTGGATGGATAAGCGTCACTATTCAGCTTTTTCAGGAACGGACTTAGATATCCGTTTGCGAGAACGTCGGGTTGACACTGTTATCTTAACAGGTGTTTTGACGGACATTTGCGTCCTTCATACGGCTATTGATGCTTATAATTTAGGTTATCAAATTGAGATTGTTAAGCCTGCAGTTGCCTCTATTTGGCCAGAAAATCATCAGTTTGCTCTTGGGCATTTTAAGAACACATTGGGAGCAAAATTACTGGATGAAAACCTTGCTGAAATTGAACTATAAGACTGTTGGAAAAATGAAAAAAATCTGAAAAAAGTGTTGACAAAGATTTTGAAAGTTGATATACTAGTAAAGTAATCGACGCGGGGATGGCGGAATTGGCAGACGCGCAGGACTAAGGATCCTGTGACCGCTTTAGGTCGTGAGGGTTCAAGTCCCTCTCTCCGCATAGGGTAAGAGTTAGCTTTGGCTAGCTCTTTTTTTGTTAGCACGCATAGTGATTATTCAACAAGAGAGGTCTACCTTTCTTGTTTTTTTCTTTTTTTAAATAGTGCTATAATATAGATAGAAAGTAACTGCAAAAAGTCTTATATGAAAGATCATCGAGTAATGGATACTAATAGGCTTGGTTAAAACGGATATATAAGGTAGGAAAGGAGGAGTAGATAGTCGTTTGGTATTTGAAATGAGTATTTCAAAAGTGTAAAGGAGGATTACGATGGTTAATGAACTTCAACGAATAATGAGCGCCTTTATTCAAATTCTCTTTATTATTTTACTACCTTCTATCTGGTGGTTTATGACTATGAGGGGGAAAGTTCCATTTATGGAATGGATCGGACTAAAAGCTATTAAAAGAGTAAAAACTTTGCATCTGATTTTATGGATGATGGGGGGATTTTCTTTATTTACTATTTTTTCTATCCTTATCTTTCCTCTTACTCGTGGTCTAGAAACAGCTACTTCGGCTTTTTCTGCTATGGAATATAAGGCTTTACCAAGTATTCTAATTTACAGTATTTTGCAAACATCTTTACCAGAGGAACTATTATTTAGAGGTTTTCTACTGAAACGAATGGTAAATCACATGCCGTTTGTCTTTGCAAATACCATACAGGCCTTCGCTTTTGGATTGCTTCATGGAGTATTGTTTGCTTCAGTAGTGAGTTTGGGAGTCACTTTTTTCATTGTATTTTTTACTGGAGCAATAGCAGCTTATCTTGGCTTTGTTAATGAAAAGATAGCAGGAGGATCAATTTTACCAAGTTGGCTAATGCATGCCACAGCCAACATCCTCTCTGGTTTAGTTTCTGCATTTTCTTTGCTTTGAGTGGATACAGTTATAAAAATGAAGCTGGTAGAAATACCAGTTTTTTTTCAAAAAATAAATCAAAAAAAATTTTTGATTTCATAAACATTTCATATTTGGATTTTATAATAGTCTTACAAACATGGAGGTGACAAATGAATCCAATCCAAAGAGCTTGGGCTTATGTCAGCAGAAAACGACTGAGAAGTTTTATTTTATTTCTGATTTTATTTGTCCTTTTAGCAGGAATTTCAGCCTGTTTGACTCTGATGAAGTCCAACAAAACAGTAGAAAGCAATCTTTACAAATCACTCAACACATCTTTTTCTATCAAAAAGATAGAAAATGGACAGACCTTCAAGTTGTCGGACCTAGCATCCGTGAGCAAGATTAAGGGACTGGAAAATGTCTCTCCTGAACTTGAGACGGTCGCAAAACTGAAAGACAAGGAAGCGGTGAGTGGTGAGCAGAGCGTAGAACGTGATGATTTGTCAGCTGCAGACAAGAACTTGGTTAGCTTAACGGCTCTTGAAGATTCATCCAAGGATGTCACTTTTACCAGTTCGGCTTTCAATATAAAAGAAGGGCGACACCTTCAAAAAGGGGATTCCAAGAAAATCCTTATCCACGAAGAGTTGGCCAAGAAGAACGGTCTTTCGCTTCACGACAAGATTCGCTTGGATGCTGGTCAATCCGAAGCTGGAAAAGGGCAAACAGTAGAGTTTGAAATTGTCGGCATCTTTTCTGGTAAAAAACAAGAAAAGTTCACAGGCTTGTCTTCCGATTTCAGTGAAAACCAGGTCTTTACAGACTATGAAAGCAGCCAAACGCTTCTGGGAAATAGTGAACCGCAAGTCAGTGCAGCGCGCTTCTATGTAGAAAATCCTAAGGAAATGGAAGGACTCATGAAGCAGGTAGAAAACTTGGCTTTAGAAAGTCAAGGCTACCAAGTTGAGAAGGAAAACAAGGCCTTTGAACAAATCAAAGACTCAGTGGCAACCTTCCAAACCTTCCTGACCATCTTTCTTTATGGGATGTTGATAGCTGGAGCAGGAGCCTTAATTTTGGTATTGTCTCTCTGGTTGAGAGAAAGGGTCTACGAAGTGGGGATTCTTCTGGCACTTGGAAAAGGCAAGAGTTCGATCTTCCTCCAGTTCTGTTTAGAGGTAGTTTTGGTATCACTTGGAGCTTTGCTTCCATCCTTTATCGCTGGAAATGCCATCACATCCTATCTACTCCAAACTGTACTAGCCAGTGGAGATCAGGCAACCTTACAGGACACGCTGGCCAAAGCAAGTGGTCTATCAACCAGTCTCCTATCCTTTGCAGAATCCTATGTCTTTCTGCTCCTGATTGGTTGCTTGTCTGTAGCCCTTTGTTTCGTATTTCTATTTAGAAAATCGCCGAAAGAAATTTTATCATCTATTAGTTAAGAAGGAGAAATCATGACTTTATTACAATTGCAAGATGTTACCTACCGTTATAAGAACACTGCTGAAGCAGTTTTATATCAGATCAAGTATAATTTTGAACCCGGAAAATTTTATAGTATCATTGGTGAGTCAGGAGCAGGAAAATCCACTCTCTTGTCCCTACTGGCTGGTCTAGATAGTCCTGTTGAAGGTTCTATCCTTTTCCAAGGAGAGGACATTCGGAACAAGGGGTATTCATACCATCGCATGCACCATATTTCCCTGGTCTTTCAAAATTATAACTTGATAGATTATCTTTCTCCGCTGGAAAATATCCGCTTGGTCAACAAAAAAGCAAGCAAGGATACACTTCTTGAGCTTGGTTTGGATGAAAGTCAGATCAAGCGGAACGTTCTCCAGTTATCAGGTGGTCAACAGCAACGTGTAGCCATCGCTCGCAGTTTAGTCTCAGAAGCTCCAGTTATTCTAGCTGATGAGCCAACAGGAAATCTGGACCCTAAAACTGCTGGAGATATTATCGAACTGCTCAAATCACTTGCCCAGAAAACAGGTAAATGTGTGATCGTCGTCACCCACAGTAAAGAAGTGGCACAAGCGTCAGATATTACACTTGAATTGAAGGATAAGAAACTGACTGAAATATAGAATCTAGTTATTAAACTTTAAAATAGTATTAGTTGGTAACCAGATACGTGTAAAGTAAAATAATAAACGAAGTGAGTCTGTAACAACTATTTCCCGCAGTAGTGATAGCCTAGATAATAACAAAGTTATTATCTAGGCCGGAATTTTTGAGACATATGGCTCAAAAATTAGGGATGAAATTCCTACAGGAAGTTGCTCCCGTCCGCACAATCTAAGGGAAATAGTTAAAAAATAATTTATATAAGTTATAAGACATTGAAATAGAACAAAATCTAGAAAGGGAACCTATGTTACACAACGCATTTGCCTATGTTACAAGGAAGTTTTTCAAATCGATTGTTATCTTCCTGATTATTCTCCTCATGGCGAGCTTGAGTTTGGTCGGCTTGTCGATCAAGGGAGCTACTGCCAAGGCTTCTCAGGAGACCTTTAAAAATATCACCAATAGCTTCTCCATGCAAATCAATCGTCGCGTCAATCAAGGAACGCCACGTGGTTCTGGGAATATCAAGGGTGAGGATATCAAAAAAATCACCGAAAATAAGGCCATCGAGTCTTATGTTAAACGCATCAACGCTATCGGAGATTTGACTGGATACGACCTCATCGAAACGCCAGAAACCAAGAAAAATCTCACTGCAGACCGTGCCAAACGGTTTGGAAGCAGTTTGATGATTACAGGTGTCAATGACTCATCTAAAGAAGATAAATTTGTCTCTGGCTCATATAAGCTGGTTGAAGGTGAGCACCTAACCAACGACGACAAGGACAAGATTCTCATGCACAAGGACTTGGCAGCCAAACACGGTTGGAAAGTCGGAGATAAGGTCAAATTGGACTCTAATGTCTATGATGCAGACAATGAAAAAGGTGCCAAGGAAACAGTCGAAGTGACAATCAAGGGGCTCTTTGATGGTCACAATAAGTCAGCAGTAACCTATTCACAAGAACTCTATGAAAATACAGCTATCACAGACATTCACACAGCTGCAAAACTTTATGGATACACAGAAGACACAGCTATTTATGGGGACGCAACCTTCTTTGTAACAGCAGACAAGAACTTGGATGACGTCATGAAAGAGTTGAATGGTATCAGCGGTATCAACTGGAAGAGCTACACACTTGTGAAGAGCTCCTCTAACTACCCAGCTCTTGAGCAATCCATCTCTGGTATGTACAAGATGGCCAACCTCCTCTTCTGGGGTAGCTTGAGCTTCTCAGTCCTTCTCCTTGCACTCTTGCTTAGTCTTTGGATCAACGCCCGTCGCAAGGAAGTGGGAATCCTCCTCTCTATCGGTCTCAAGCAGGCAAGTATCTTGGGGCAATTCATCACCGAATCGATCTTGATTGCCATTCCTGCTCTTGTTTCGGCTTACTTCCTAGCCAACTACACAGCTCGAGCAATCGGAAATACTGTTCTTGCCAATGTCACTTCAGGTGTTGCCAAGCAAGCCAGCAAGGCTGCTCAAGCCTCTAATCTTGGTGGTGGTGCAGAAGTAGACGGCTTTAGTAAGACCTTGTCGAGCTTAGATATTTCTATTCAGACATCAGACTTTATCATCGTCTTTGTCCTTGCTCTGGTTCTAGTGGTTCTCGTTATGGCGCTTGCCTCAAGCAATCTCCTCAGAAAACAACCAAAAGAACTCTTGCTCGATAGCGAATAAAAAACTTGCTACCTATTCTCCCCTAAATGGGGTATAATATAGGTAGCATTTTTATCTATTTCATCTTGATAAGGACTCTTCCTATCAGGATGAAACAGAGAAGATTTACAAGAAATTTAAAGGAATGTGAAACGTTTTTTCTATGAAAATTTTAATTGTAGAAGATGAAGAGATGATCCGTGAGGGAATCAGTGACTATTTGACGGATTGTGGTTATGAAACCATTGAGGCAGCAGATGGACAAGAAGCTCTGGAAAAATTTTCCAGCTATGAAGTTGCTCTAGTACTACTGGATATCCAGATGCCCAAGCTTAATGGCCTAGAAGTCCTAGCGGAGATTCGTAAGACCAGTCAGGTTCCTGTCTTGATGCTGACCGCCTTTCAGGATGAGGAATACAAGATGAGCGCCTTCGCTTCTCTAGCAGACGGTTATCTGGAAAAGCCCTTTTCTCTCTCCCTTTTAAAAGTAAGGGTGGACGCGATTTTCAAGCGCTACTACGATACAGGACGAGTCTTCTCTTATAAGGATACCAAGGTGGACTTTGAGAGTTACAGTGCAAGCCTCGCAGGTCAAGAAGTGGCCATTAATGCCAAAGAGTTGGAAATTCTGGACTATCTGGTGAAAAATGAAGGACGGGCCTTGACTCGTTCTCAGATTATCGATGCGGTCTGGAAGGCAACAGATGAGGTTCCCTTTGACCGTGTCATTGATGTCTATATCAAAGAACTGCGGAAAAAGCTAGACTTGGATTGCATCCTCACTGTGCGCAATGTTGGTTATAAATTGGAGCGAAAATGAAACGAACAGGTTTATTTACAAAGATTTTTAGCTATACCTTCTCGATTTTTAGTGTTCTGGTTATTTGTCTTCATTTAGCCATTTATTTTCTCTTTCCCTCTACTTATCTGAGCCATCGTCAGGAAACCATTGGTCAGAAAGCGACTGCTATTGCCCAATCCCTAGACGGAAAAGATAGGCAAAGCATCGAGCAAGTGTTGGATTTGTATTCCCAGAGCAGTGATATCAAAGGGGCTGTCAAGGGAGAGATGACCGAGGACAAGTTAGAAGTCAAGGACAATCTTCCTCTGGATACGGACCGCCAGACCATTTCCCTCTTTATCGAGGAGCGTGAGGTGAAAACGCAAGATGGTAGCACCATGACTCTCCAATTTCTAGCTTCAATGGACTTGCAAAAAGAAGCAGAGCAGATCAGTCTCCAGTTTCTCCCCTATACCTTGCTGGCATCCTTTCTGATTTCCCTCTTGGTAGCCTATATCTATGCTCGAACCATTGTTGCACCGATTTTGGAAATCAAGCGAGTGACCCGTCGGATGATGGATTTGGATGCCCAAGTGCGATTGCGTGTAGATTCTAAGGACGAGATTGGTGATCTCAAGGAACAAATCAATAGCCTTTACCAGCATCTCTTGACTGTCATTGCGGACTTGCATGACAAGAATGAAGCTATTCTCCAGCTGGAGAAGATGAAGGTTGAGTTCCTGCGAGGAGCTTCTCATGAATTGAAAACACCACTGGCTAGCTTGAAAATCCTAATCGAAAATATGAAAGAAAATGTCGGCCGTTATAAGGATAGAGACCATTATCTTGGAGTTGCCTTGGGGATTGTGGATGACCTCAGCCACCACGTTCTCCAGATACTGTCTCTTTCTTCTGTTCAGGAATTGCGAGACGAGAAAGAAGAGGTCGACCTTCTTCAGATGACGCAAAGTCTGGTTAATGATTATGCTTTGCTCGCCAAGGAGAGAGAACTTCAGGTAGACATTAGCCTAACCCGTCAGCAAGCTTACATAAACCCATCTGTCATGAAATTGATCCTATCTAATCTCATCAGCAATGCCATCAAGCACTCCACTCCAGGTGGCCTGGTCCGCATCGGGGAGAGAGAAGGAGAACTCTTTATTGAGAATAGCTGTAGTTCTGAAGAACAAGAAAAATTGGCCCAGTCTTTTTCTGAAAATGCTAGTCGCAAGGCCAAGGGTTCAGGAATGGGGCTCTTTGTGGTCAAAAGTTTATTAGAACACGAGAAATTACCTTATCATTTTGAGATGCAAGATTATCGTTTGACCTTCTTCATGTCTTATCCTAAAGTCGATCAAGACTAAGGGAAAGAAAGGGTTTACATTGATTGAGTTGGAAGAAATTCAATCTAAAGTATGGGAAAAACTAGCTTTTTTTGTCAAAAAGTGATAAAATGAACAATGTAAATGGGATGTCCCAAAAAATATATAGGAGGCCTGACAAATGGCAATCGTTTCAGCAGAAAAATTTGTCCAAGCAGCTCGTGACAACGGTTATGCAGTTGGTGGATTTAACACAAACAACCTTGAGTGGACTCAAGCTATCTTGCGTGCAGCAGAAGCTAAAAAAGCTCCAGTTTTGATCCAAACTTCAATGGGTGCTGCTAAATACATGGGTGGTTACAAAGTTGCTCGCAACTTGATCGCTAACCTTGTTGAGTCAATGGGTATCACTGTACCAGTAGCTATCCACCTTGACCACGGTCACTACGAAGATGCACTTGAGTGTATCGAAGTTGGTTACACTTCAATCATGTTTGACGGTTCACACCTTCCAGTTGAAGAAAACCTTAAATTGGCTAAAGAAGTTGTTGAAAAAGCTCACGCTAAAGGTATCTCAGTAGAAGCTGAAGTTGGTACTATCGGTGGTGAAGAAGACGGTATCATCGGTAAAGGTGAATTGGCTCCAATCGAAGACGCTAAAGCAATGGTTGCAACTGGTATCGACTTCTTGGCAGCTGGTATCGGTAACATCCACGGTCCATACCCAGCAAACTGGGAAGGTCTTGACCTTGACCACTTGCAAAAATTGACAGAAGCTCTTCCAGGTTTCCCAATCGTATTGCACGGTGGATCAGGTATTCCTGATGAGCAAATCCAAGCAGCTATCAAACTTGGTGTTGCGAAAGTTAACGTTAACACTGAATGTCAAATCGCATTCGCTAACGCAACTCGTAAATTTGCTCGTGACTACGAAGCAAACGAAGCAGAATACGACAAGAAAAAACTCTTCGACCCACGTAAATTCTTGGCTGACGGTGTAAAAGCTATCCAAGCATCAGTTGAAGAACGCATCGACGTATTCGGTTCAGAAGGTAAAGCTTAATCGAGCTGAACAATACAGAAAGAACCTGCCCCTAAGGGCAGGTTTTTTGGTGTTTGAAACTATAGAGAATATGTTGGGGAAGAATCTATCTTAAGTTGCTAAAAGAGTCTAATTTTTGTACAATAATGCTATGAAAAAACTGAAAAAATGGAGTCTTGGCTTTCTTAGTTTCATTCTTTTGTTTTTAGGGGCAACATTCATCTTTCATCGTATCAGTTTGGAAAAGGAACAAGCCTCACTAACACCTGTGGGACAGCAAGTTCTTGTCAATGGTCATCAAATGAATGTTTATGTTCAAGGTGAAGGACCTGAGACTATAGTAGTTATCTCAGGTGCTGGTATTGCTTCTCCTATATTGGATTTTAAAGAAGTATCGGAATCCTTATCGAAACAGTATAAGCTAGTTATCGTGGAGAGGGCGGGATATGGTTATAGTGATGATAGCAATCATTCAAGAGATGTGATGGAGGTTTTGTCTGAGACTCGCCAAGCTCTTTCCCAAGCAAATATCACAGGGCCGTTTATCATTCTGTCTCATTCCATGGCTAGTCTAGAGAGTTTGGCTTGGCAGGAGAAGTATCCTGATGAAGTGAAAGCCTTGATTGGTCTGGATTGGGCACTGCCGTCAAGTTATGAGAATTTAAAGGATAATCAGGCCTTGCTCACTGTGGCATATTGGAGTAGCAAGATTGGTTTATTACGCTATTTACCTGAGTCTTTTTATATAAAAAATCAAACTCTGACCGAAAATGAACGAAAACAATATAAACTTCTAGCTTATAAGCAGTTGATGTCACAAGCCATGCTTTATGAATCTCAAACGGTAAAGGAAAATGCTAAGAAAGTTCCCTCTAGCATCAATCCGAAAATTCCCACCTTATTACTGGTATCTAACGGCGAAGGCACCAGTTTTAGCCAATCAGAATGGCAACGTTATGCAGAGAGATTTGCAAGCGACCAGTCTAATGTTCAAGTCGTCTATATGGATGCGCCTCACGACCTCTATCATTATCAAAGCGATGCTATTGTTTCTCGCATTAAAGAATTTTTAGAGAATAATTGAGGGCTTAAAAATCCATTGAGACTGATGATAATAATTGAAAGGTAATGACTTATGAATAATTCTTATATTTTACTTAGACATGCTCATTCAAGATTTTCAAGTGATGATTTCAATAGAACTTTATCAGAAAAAGGATTCTCATCTCTTGACCAGTTAGATTTTTTGAATTCTTTTAATATTGATTATTATTTTTCTAGTCCTTATAAACGAGCATTTGAAACGATTAATAGCTCGCCAATTCAATTTGATAAAATAGTTCTTGATAATCGGTTACGAGAGCGAAAATTATCTTCAACCTTTATAAAAGATTCTGAGTTTGAAGACAGTATTAAATATTTATGGCAAAATCCTAGTGAATCTCTTTTAGAAGGGGAATCAAATCAAGACGCACTAGCTAGAGTACTAAATTTTTTAATGGAATTGGAAGAGAGATACTCAGAAAAAATGATTTTACTTAGTTCACACGGGAATTTGATAGGAATACTACTACATCACTTTGATTCCAGTTTTGATTATGAAAAATGGGAGCATATGACCTTTCCAGATTGTTTTCTAATTGATAGAGATGGGATTGTGAAAAGAATTTTGAAAGATTAGTTCGTTGATTAAATAGTGAATCATATTGATCAAAATAGTTTGCTTTTTACAACTCGTAACCTGCCCATCGGGCAGGTCTTTTTGGTGTTTTAAGGAAACTATTAAACCAGAATTTTGGATTTAAAATAGCATTTTAAGAGTGAAATCTCTAATTTCATAATCTGTAGGCAAACGCTTGCATTCCGTTTTTTATTGGACTATAATAGGTTGGTATAAAGCCTTCTGTAAGAATAACAATTAGAAAGTTTAGAAAGTAAGGACTTAGAATATTTGTAGTCAAAAATACAATGTTGCTATTCCTTGCGATAGGGAGATAGATATGGCAATGATAGAAGTGGAACATCTTCAGAAAAATTTTGTGAAGACTGTTAAGGAACCAGGCTTGAAAGGGGCTTTGCGCTCCTTTATTCATCCTGAAAAGCAGACCTTTGAAGCGGTCAAGGATTTGACTTTTGAGGTACCCAAGGGCCAAATTCTAGGTTTTATCGGCGCAAATGGTGCTGGGAAGTCAACAACCATCAAAATGCTGACAGGGATTTTAAAACCGACATCTGGTTTTTGTCGGATTAACGGCAAGATTCCGCAGGACAATCGTCAGGATTATGTTAAAGATATTGGTGTGGTCTTTGGACAACGTACCCAGCTATGGTGGGATTTGGCTCTGCAAGAGACCTATACGGTCTTAAAAGAGATTTACGATGTGCCGGACTCGCTCTTTCATAAACGCATGGACTTTTTGAATGAAGTCTTGGATTTGAAGGACTTTATCAAAGACCCCGTGCGGACTCTTTCACTGGGGCAACGGATGCGGGCGGATATTGCGGCTTCCTTGCTCCACAATCCTAAAGTTCTCTTTTTAGATGAGCCGACCATTGGTTTGGACGTTTCGGTCAAGGACAACATTCGTCGGGCTATTACCCAGATCAATCAGGAGGAAGAAACAACTATCCTCTTGACCACTCACGACCTGAGCGACATTGAGCAACTCTGTGATCGAATTTTTATGATTGATAAGGGGCAAGAGATTTTTGATGGAACGGTTAGCCAGCTCAAGGAGACCTTTGGCAAGATGAAGACTCTTTCCTTTGAACTGCTACCAGGTCAAAGTCATCTCCTTTCTCACTATGAAGGCCTGCCTGATATGACCATTGATAGACAAGGAAATAGCCTCAATATTGAATTTGATAGTTCCCGCTACCAGTCAGCTGATATTATCAAGCAAACCCTGTCTGATTTTGAAATTCGCGATTTGAAGATGTTGGATACGGATATTGAGGATATTATCCGTCGCTTCTACCGAAAGGAGCTCTAAGATGGTCAAATTGTGGAGACGTTATAAACCCTTTATCAATGCAGGGATTCAGGAGTTGATTACCTATCGAGTCAACTTTCTACTTTATCGGATTGGGGATGTTATGGGAGCTTTTGTTGCTTTCTATCTCTGGAAGGCTGTCTTTGATTCCTCGCAAGAATCTTTGATTCAGGGCTTTAGTATGGCAGACATCACCCTATACATCATCATGAGCTTTGTGACTAATCTTTTGACTAGGTCGGACAGCTCCTTTATGATCGGGGAGGAGGTCAAGGATGGTTCCATTATCATGCGCTTGTTGCGACCAGTGCATTTTGCGGCCTCTTATCTCTTTACGGAGCTTGGTTCCAAGTGGTTGATTTTTATCTCTGTTGGACTGCCATTTTTAAGTGTCATTGTCTTGATGAAAATCTTATCAGGACAAGGAATTGTAGAATTGCTGGGCTTAACCATCCTTTATCTTTTTAGCTTAACTCTAGCCTACCTAATCAACTTTTTCTTTAATATCTGCTTTGGATTTTCAGCCTTTGTCTTTAAAAATCTATGGGGTTCCAATCTACTCAAGACTTCTATAGTGGCCTTTATGTCTGGAAGTCTGATTCCCTTGGCTTTCTTTCCAAAGATTGTTTCTGATATTTTGTCCTTCTTGCCTTTTTCATCTTTGATTTATACTCCAGTTATGATCATTGTTGGGAAATACGATGCCAGTCAGATTCTTCAAGCACTCTTGCTACAGTTCTTCTGGCTCATAGTGATGGTGGGCTTGTCTCAGTTGATATGGAAACGAGTCCAGTCCTTTATCACTATTCAAGGAGGTTAGTATGAAAAAATATCAACGCATGCATTTGATTTTTATCAGACAATACATCAAGCAAATCATGGAATACAAGGTCGATTTTGTGGTGGGCGTGTTAGGAGTTTTTCTGACTCAAGGCCTGAACCTCTTGTTTCTCAATGTGCTCTTTCAACACATTCCTTCCTTAGAAGGCTGGACTTTTCAAGAAATCGCCTTTATCTATGGATTTTCCTTAATTCCCAAGGGACTAGATCATCTCTTTTTTGACAATCTCTGGGCTCTGGGGCAACGTTTGGTGCGAAAAGGAGAGTTTGACAAGTACCTGACGCGTCCTATCAATCCTCTTTTTCACATCTTGGTTGAGACCTTTCAGATTGATGCCTTGGGCGAACTATTGGTCGGTGGTATTTTGTTAGCGACCACAGTGTCTAGCATTGGTTGGACTCTTCCAAAATTCCTGATTTTTCTAGTCTGTATTCCTTTTGCGACCTTGATCTATACTTCCTTGAAAATCGCGACTGCCAGCATCGCTTTTTGGACCAAGCAGTCAGGTGCCATGATTTATATTTTCTATATGTTTAATGATTTTGCCAAGTACCCGATTTCCATTTACAATTCGCTCCTTCGTTGGTTGATTAGCTTTATCGTACCTTTCGCCTTTACAGCCTACTATCCTGCCAGCTATTTCTTGCAGGATAAAGACGGGCTCTTTAACATTGGTGGGTTGATTTTGATTTCCCTTGTTTTCTTTGTTATTTCTTTAAAACTCTGGGACAGGGGCTTGGACGCTTACGAAAGTGCGGGTTCGTAAGATATAAAATAGGATGAGATTTAAACATTAAATATGTTACAAACAACCGTTGAAAATTATAGCGGTTGTTTTTGCATGTTTATTAAGGCATATATTCTATCCATACCCCTTTTTGCGATTTTGGTAATTATTCCAGTTGATTGCTACTATTTTTGATGGGAGGAATGAGTTTATATTGTACCCAGTTAACTATAATATTTATTGACTAACCTATTTGTTAACATGGATTAAAAAAAAAATTAACCTGGGTTAATTTTTCTTGACTTAAATTTTTTTAATTGATATACTATTTTTCAGAGAGCTAACAATTATATATAAATGTACTACTCTATCCCACTAGATAATACGTCATAAAACTTTTTATAACAAAGGCTAGCAAAGTTAAAGTTTTCTATCTATTGGGTTTAAAATAAAAAATGAAGGAATTATAATGAAAAAAAGTACGGTATTGTCATTAACTACTGCTGCAGTTATTTTAGCAGCATATGCCCCCAATGAGGTAATTTTAGCAGATGCACCTAGTTCTGAAGATGCTTTAAGAATTTCTGATAAAGAAAAAGTAGTAGCAGATGCACCTAGTTCTGAAGATGCTTTAAAAATTTCTGGTAAAGAAAAAGTAGTAGCAGATAAAGAAACAGAAAACAATGAACAATCTGAAGATATTCATAATGTTATAGAAACTTCAAAGGATATTGAGGAGAAGAAGACAACAGTTATTGAGGAAAAAGAGGTTGTTAGTAGAAAGTCTGAGATAGACAAAAAAACTAGTAACGAAGGAGCAAGTATCAAAGAAGACTCCAAGCAACTCAAAGGAGATGATGCGGACTCATTTGTAAATAAAGATACAGAAAATCCGAAAAAAGAAGATAAACTTGTCTATATTGCTGAATTTAAAGATAAAGAATCTGGAGAAAAAGCAATCAAGGAACTATCCAATCTTAAGGATACAAAAGTTTTATATACCTATAATACGATTTTTAATGGCGCTGCCATTGAAACAACTCCAGATAATTTGGACAAAATTAAACAAATAGAAGGTGTTTCGTCGGTTGAACGATCACAAAAAGTCCAACCAATGATGAATCATGCCAGAAAGGAAATTGGAGTTGAGGAAGCTATTGATTACCTAAAGTCTATTAATGCTCCATTTGGGAAAAATTTTGATGGTAGAGGTATGGTTATTTCAAATATCGATACTGGAACAGATTATAGGCATAAGGCTATGAGAATCGATGATGATGCCAAAGACTCGATGAAATTTAAAAAAGATGACTTAAAAGGCACTGATAAAAATTATTGGTTGAGTGATAAAATCCCTCATGCGTTCAATTATTATAATGGTGGTAAAATCACTGTAGAAAAATATGATGATGGAAGGGATTATTTTGACCCACATGGGATGCATATTGCAGGGATTCTTGCTGGAAATGATACTGAAAAAGACATCAAGAACTTTAATGGCATAGATGGAATTGCGCCTAATGCACAAATTTTCTCTTATAAAATGTACTCTGACGCAGGATCTGGGTTTGCGGGTGATGAAACAATGTTTCATGCTATTGAAGATTCGATCAAACACAATGTCGATGTTGTTTCGGTATCATCTGGCTTTACGGGAACAGGTCTTGTAGGCGAGAAATATTGGGAGGCTATTAGAGCATTAAGAAAAGCTGGAATCCCAATGGTTGTTGCTACAGGTAATTTTGCGACTTCTGCTTCAAGTTCTTCATGGGATTTAGTGGCAAATAATAATCTGAAAATGACCGACACTGGAAATGTAACGCGAACTGCAGCACATGAAGATGCGATAGCGGTCGCTTCTGCTAAAAATCAGACAGTTGAATTTGATAAAGTTAACATTGGAGGACAAAGTTTTAAATACAGAAATATAGGAGCTTTTTTCGATAAAAATAAAATCCTAACCAATGAGGATGGGTCAAAAACTCCAAATAAATTAAAATTTGTATATATAGGCAAAGGTCAAGACCAGGATTTGATAGGCTTGGATCTTAAGGGCAAAATTGCAGTAATGGATAGAATTTATACCAAGGATTTAAAAGATGCTTTTAAAAGAGCTATGGATAAAGGCGCACGTGCCATTATGGTTGTAAATACTGTAAATTACTACAATAGAGATAATTGGACAGACCTTCCAGCTATGGGATATGAAGCGGATGAAGGGACTAAAAGTCAAGTATTTTCAATTTCAGGAGATGATGGTGTAAAATTATGGAACATGATTAACCCTGATAAAAAAACTGAAGTCAAAAGAAATAATAAGGAAGATTTTAAAGATAACTTAGAACAATACTATCCAATTGATATGGAAAGCTATAATTCTAATAAACCGAATGTAGGTGATGAAAAAGAAATTGACTTTAAATTTGCAGCTGACACAGACAAAGAACTTTATAAAGAAGATATTATAGTCCCAGCAGGGTCTACATCTTGGGGGCCAAGAACAGACTTGCTTTTAAAACCGGATGTTTCAGCACCTGGTAAAAATATTAAATCCACTCTAAATGTTATCAATGGTAAATCCACTTATGGTTATATGTCAGGAACTAGTATGGCAACTCCAATCGTAGCAGCTTCTACTGTTTTGATTCGACCAAAATTAAAGGAATTGCTTGAAAGACCTGTCTTGAAAAATCTTAAGGGAGATGACAAAATAGACCTTACAAGTCTTACAAAAATAGCCTTACAAAATACTGCAAGACCGATGATGGATGCAACCTCTTGGAAAGAAAAGAGTCAATACTTTGCATCACCTAGACAACAGGGAGCAGGTCTAATTAATGTTGCCAACGCTTTGAGAAATGAAGTTGTAGCAACTTTCAAAAATACAGATTCTAAAGGTTTGGTAAATTCATATGGTTCCATTTCTCTTAAAGAAATAAAAGGTGATAAAAAATACTTTACAATTAAGCTTCACAATACCTCAAACAGACCTTTAACCTTTAAAGTTTCTGCATCAACTGTAACTACAGATGCTCTAACTGATAGGCTAAAACTCGATGAAACATATAAAGATGAAAAATCTCCGGACGGGAAGCAAATTGTTCCAGAAATTCACCCAGAAAAAGTCAAAGGAGCAAATATCACATTTGAGCATGACACTTTCACTATAGGTCCAAATTCCAGCTTTGATTTAAATGCGGTTATAAATGTTGGGGAAGCAAAAAATAAAAATAAATTTGTAGAATCATTTATTCATTTTGAGTCAGTGGAAGAAATGGAAGCTCTAAACTCCAACGGGAAGAAAAGAAACTTCCAACCTTCTTTATCGATGCCTCTAATGGGATTTGCTGGGAATTGGAACCACGAACCAATCCTTGATAAATGGGCCTGGGAAGAAGGATCAAAATCAAAAGCAATGGAAGGTTATGATGATGATGGTAAACCAAAAATTCCAGGTACCTTAAATAAGGGGATTGGTGGAGAACATGGTATAGATAAATTTAATCCAGCAGGAGTTATCCAAAATAGAAAAGATAAAAATACAACATCCCTAGATCAAAATCCAGAATTATTTGCTTTCAATAACGAAGGAATCAACGCACCTTCATCAAGTGGCTCTAATATTGCTAAAATCTATCCTTTAGATTCAAATGGAAATCCTCAAGATGCTCAACTTGAGAGAGGATTAACGCCTTCTCCACTTGTATTAAGAAGTGCAGAAGAAGGGGTGATTTCAATAGTAAATACAAATAAAGAAGGAGAAAATCAAAAAGACTTAAAAGTCATTTCGAGAGAACACTTTATTAAAGGAATTTTAAACTCTAAAAGAAATGATGCAAAAGGAATCAAATCATCTAAACTAAAAGTTTGGGGTGACTTGAAATGGGATGGACTCATTTATAACCCTAGAGGTAGAGAAGAAAATGCCCCAGAAAGTAATGACAAAAAAGATCCTGCTACTAAGATACGAGGACAATTTGAACCGATTGCGGAAGGCCAATATTTCTATAAATTTAAATATAGATTAACCAAGGATTACCCATGGCAGGTTTCCTATATTCCTGTAAAAATTGATAACACACCTCCAAAGATTGTTTCAATTGATTTTTCAAACCCTGAAAAAATTAAGTTAATTACAAAGGATACTTATCACAAGGTCAAAGAGCAATACAAGAATGAAACGTTATTTGCGAGAGATCAAAAAGAACATCCTGAAAAATTTGACGAGATTGCCAACGAAGTTTGGTATGCTGGGGCCGCTCTTGTTAATGAAGATGGAGAGGTTGAGAAAAATCTTGAAGTCACTTATGCAGGTGAGGGTCAAGGAAGAAATAGGAAACTTGACAAAGACGGAAATACCATTTATGAAATTAAAGGTGCAGGAGATTTAAGAGGCAAAATCATTGAAGTGATTGCATTAGACGGTTCTAGCAATTTCACAAAGATTCATAGAATTAAATTTGCTGATCATGCTGATGAAAAGGGGATGATTTCCTATTATCTAGTAGATCCTGATCAAGATTCATCTAAATACCAAAAGCTTGGCGAGATTCCCGAATCTAAATTTAAAAATTTAGAAAATAGAAAAGAGGATAGTCTTAAAAAAGATACAACGGAAGTAGAACATCATCAAGAAAATGAAGAGGCTACCGAAGAAAAATCTAGCTTGACTATTCATAAAACTATTTCAACAATTAGAGATTTTGAAAGTAAAGACTTAAAGAAACTCATTAAAAAGAAATTCAGAGAAGTTGATGACTTTACAAGTGAAACTGGTAAGAGAATAGAGGAATACGATTATAAATACGATGATAAGGGAAATATCATTGCTTATGACGATGGTAGTGCCTTACAATATGAAACTGAAAAACTTGATGAAATCAAATCAAAAATTTATGGCATTCTAAACCCGTCTAAAGATGGACACTTTGAAATTCTTGGAAAGATCAGTAATGTTTCTAAAAATGCCAAGGTATATTATGGCAATAATTATAAATCGATAGAAATCAAAACGACCAAGTATGATTCCCACTCAAAAACGATGACATTTGATTTATACGCTAATATTAATGATATTGTGGATGGATTAGCTTTTGCAGGAGATATGAGGTTTTTTGTCAAAGATGATGGTCAGATAAAAGCTGAAACTAAAATTAGAATGCCTGAAAAAAATAAGGAAACTAAAGCAGAATATCCGTATGCATCAAGTTATGGGAATGTAATAGAATTAGGAGAAGGAGATCTCTCAAAAAACAAACCAAACAATTTAACGGACATGGAATCTGGTAAAATCTATGCTGATTCAGAAAAACAACAATATCTGTTAAAGGATAATATCATTCTGAGAAAAGGCTATGCACTAAAAGTGACTACCTATAATCCTGGAAAAACGGATATGTTAGAAGGGAATGGAGTTTATAGCCAGGAAGATATAGCAAAAATCCAAAAGGCCAGTCCTAATCTAAGAGTCTTATCAGAAACAACAATTTATGCTGATAGTAGAAATGTTGAAGATGGAAGAAGTACTCAATCAGTATTAATGTCGGCTTTGGACGGCTTTAACATTGTAAGATATCAAGTGTTTACATTTAAAATGAATGATAAAGGGGAGGCAATCGATAAAGATGGCAATCTTGTAACAGATCCTTCTAAACTGGTATTATTTGGTAAAGATGGTAAAGAGTACACAGGAGAGGATAAGTCCAATGTAGAAGCTATAAAAGAAGATGGCTCTACGTTATTTATTGATGCAAAACCAGTAAATCTTTCAATGGACAAGAACTACTTTAATCCATCTAAAACTAATAAAATTTATGTACGAAATCCAGAATTTTATTTAAGAGGTAAGATTTCTGATAAGGGTGGTTTTAACTGGGAGTTGAGAGTTAATGAATCGGTTGTAGATAATTATTTAATCTACGGAGATTTACACATTGATAACACTAGAGATTTTAACATTAAGCTTAATGTTAAAGACGGTGACATCATGGACTGGGGGATGAAAGACTATAAAGCAAACGGATTCCCAGATAAGGTAACAGATATGGATGGAAATGTTTATCTTCAAACTGGCTATAGCGATTTGAATGCGAAAGCGGTTGGAGTACATTATCAATTTTTATATGATAATGTCAAACCAGAAGTAAAGATTGATCCAAAAGGAAATACTAGTATCGAATATGCTAATGGAAAATCTGTAGTCTTTAACATCAATGATAAAAGAAATAATGGATTCGATGGTGAGATTCAAGAACAACATATTTATGTTAATGGAAAAGAATACAAATCATTTGATGATATTAAACAACTAACAGATAAGACACTAAACATTAAGATTGTTGTAAAAGATTTCGCAAGAAATACAACCGTAAAAGAATTCATTTTAAACAAAGATACGGGAGAGGTAAGCGAATTAAAACCTCATACGGTGACTGTGACAATTCAAAATGGAAAAGAAATGAGTTCAACGATAGTGTCGGAAGAAGATTTTATGTTACCTGTCTATATGGGTGAATTAGAAAAAGGATACCAATTTGATGGTTGGGAAATTTCTGGTTTCGAAGGGAAAAAAGACGCTGGCTATGTTCTTAATCTATCAAAAGATACCTTTATAAAACCTGTATTCAAGAAAATAGAGGAGAAAAAGGAGGAGGAAAATAAACCTACTTTTGATGTATCGAAAAAGAAAGAAAAAACACAATCTAATTCAACTAATGATGTCAACAGTATTGTTTCTGATGAAAATGATAAAAACTTTGAAATTAACAAGAACATTTATCTAAATGAACAAGGAAACTTAACTAATAAAAATACCAACATCAATAGTAAATCAACTAGTAACAATCCTAATCAGTTGCCAAAAACCGGAACAGCAAGCGGAGCCCAGACACTATTAGCTGCCGGAATCATGTTTATAGTAGGAGCTTTTCTTGGATTGAAGAGAAAAAATAAAGATTAAGACAAAAGCTATAGAAAAAATGGTTTATGTACTGAGATTAGATAGTGAGGTGATGACATAGTTTTGTGAAAATATTGATTTATAAATATATTATTTAGATTTCTATGAAAATAGGAGATTTTAAAGAGATATATGTAAAAGCCTTGTCACAGGACAGGCTTTTTCTAATGGAGATGGGTTCTGTTTAAAATCCATTTCTTTGGCTTATAAAAATATAAATACAAACGGTTGTTTATATTTTGTGGTATAATGTATTGTAATAAATACTTGTTTTGATACCAATCTAGAGATATTTTGATAGTTATTTATTCTAGAAATTTTTGCTTGGATTTTTTTTTAAAAGTCATAAAAGTTCATGGATAGTAACGAATGAAGTATCGTAAGCTTGCCTGAATATCAATCAAAAAGGAGAAAATTATGAATAAGAAAGAACGGGAAAAACAATTTGAAGAGATCAATGGACCTAAGCGGTCTGAATCAAAGTCGGCTCCGAATAAAAATATAAAAATCTATATTGGCATAGCACTCTCTGTTTTAGTCACTCTCATCTTGGTAAGTATTTTCTCATATCTTCTGATTGGAAAGAAAGAGTCAAATCAAACATCGTCTGCTGTTTCAACTACAGAGTCAACAAGTAAATCGTCTACAAGCCAAGGAAAAACAGATGAGACTGATAAGGATAAACAAGAGGAAATTCAAAAACTCAAGGATCAACTGACTGCTTTAGATACCAAAATTACGGAAGCAGAAGCACTTGTTAGCAAGTTCAAGAAAGAAACTGCTGTTCCAAAACTAGATATTGAAGCAATCAAGAACAATGATTTGTCTAGTTTAGAAGGTACTTGGCGTAGTCAATCTGGTAATGAATACATTATTAATGATTCTGGAGAGGTACGTGCGACTTGGTTTACAAATGATCAAAAGTACGAATCTGTAGTTGGATTAAAGGTATCAAAAGGTCAAGATAGTCGTAACCCTGAGACAGCGTCTATTAGTGCATGGGTAAAAGATTCTGTTGCTGGAGGATTTGTAGTAGTAGCTGTGCCAAGTGGAGTTGTTATGCAACCTGGGGATGATGGAAAGATTACGGATAAAAGTAATCATGCTGAGGAAAGACTTTTTTCTGGACAACAATATGAAGCGATGTTAATGAAACCAGAAAATGTTTATTATCGTGTGAAACCAGATACCAGTAAACTTGAGGAAGCAGAAAAGAACTTAGCTCAACTACAAGCAGATCGTGAATCAATCAAATCTTCTCTAGAGCCAAAGGAAAAGAAAAACTAGATGGTATTCGTTCAAAAATACTGTTGCAATCGGCAGAATCAAGAAGCCCATTAGGGCTTCTTTTTCTTTTGTTACAAATACTCAACCACTTAGACAGAGATATTGACCAGATAGGCAAAAGGGCTTGTTCTTGAAAAATTCCTCTGCTATAATGATTCATGTAAGGGACGTGAGGGGTCAGTATCAGACAACTCAAGAACCAAAAAAAGAAAATGGAGACAAAAAAATGAAAAAATTATTGGGACTTGTATTTTTAGTAGCAGCAGCGCTAGTATTGTATTTCGGATCTGTTGGATGGCCAAGTTTGGATGTCAACCTCTGGTCACTGATTCCAGTTGGCTTATTCCTCTATTTCACTCTAGAAAATCTTTTGAAAAAAGACTATAAGGCTAGTCTGATGTGCTTAATTATTGCTTTTATCATTGCAAATGCTATTTTTGATCTCTTGCCCATTTCAAGTGGTTTGGTGATTGGTGCCGGTGTGCTAGCTTGTGTAGGACTTGGCTACCTCTTTCCTGATAAGGATAAAAAAGAAGATAAATAAAAAAGTCTCGAGATTTCTCGAGACTTTTTTTACGGACCAGCGTAATATTTTTGAATCCCTTTTACGATGCCTGCGACCAGTTTATCTTGGTAGTGGCTATCTCTAATTTGTTGGTTTTCGGAGAAATTATCCATATAACCAAGTTCTAGGAGAACGGCTGGTTTGGCTGTTTCGCGTAGTACGGCATAGCTGCTCTCCAACAGACCAGCGTCTTTGGCCCCTGTTTCTGCTAGGAGAGAGGAGTGGATGGCAGTGGCGAGGCGTTTGCTTTCACTCATACGATCTGGGTGATTGTGCCAGTATTTATTAATCTTACTTGGATAATCAGGTTCATCGCTATAGGAGTAGGTTTGAATACCGCTCGCTTTTGAGTAGGTATTACCAGTAGCGTTGAAGTGAATACTGATAAAAATATCCGAGTTGGTTTTATTAACCATACGAGAACGTTCGGTAACAAAATCAACGTCAATATCACTATCACGAGAAGTGAGGACCTTGTAACCTAGTTCTTCCAACTTACTACGAAGCTTACGGTAAATCTGCATGTTGAGATCTTTTTCAGCTACATTGTAGTAAAAGGCACCTGAATCTCGACCACCATGCCCAGGATCTAGGAAAATGGTATTGCTGTATTGGCCTTTTACAAATCCACCTTCAGTTGAAACTTCAGAAATCCATTGGCCGTATTTTTGGAACAGGTGTTCCTTACCGTCTATCTTGTAAGTTCCTGAAACATAATGTCCATTATCATCTAGGTAGTAGCGTGCTTTGTCAGAGTTATCGTAAATCCATTCGCTCTTTGCCATGTAACCACCTGACTTGAGGTAGTATGCTCCAATCCACTCCTGATTTGCATAACGACCATCCGCTTTTAGATAGAACCAGCTCTTGTAGGCTTTATCGAAGATCCACTCATTCTCCGCCATGGCTCCACTGGTTTTAAGGTAGTAGCTTTCTTTCCATTTGTCTGCTAGCATCCCACCATTCTGGTCAAATGAGTACCAGGAACCTTGAATCTTTTGCCAGTTTTCTTGGACATATCTCCCTGACCCGTTCGCATAGAACCAAGTATCCTTGATTTTGACCCAGTTGTTTTCTGCCATAGCTCCGCTCTGGTTGAAGAGGTAGCCCTTGAAGGTTGTCGCACTCAGCATTCCACCGTTTTTGTCAAAGTAATACCAAGAACCGTTGATTTTCTCCCATTTATCCTGCGAGATCTTTCCAGAAGGAGCGACATAGTACCAAATTTGATCTAATTTTGTCCAGCCCTTTTCCGCCATAGCCCCGCTTTTTGTGAGCAGATAGCCGTCAACGGCAGTGTTGCTGAGCATGCTTCCAGTTTGGTCAAAATAATACCAAGAACCATTGATTTTTTTCCAGGTGTTCTGAGCAAGTCGTCCAGAGGAATCAGCATAATACCATTGATTGTCCAGTTTGGTCCAGCTATTTTCTGTCATGACACCATCTTGGTCAAAGGCATAACCTTTGTAGACAGTAGAATGAAGACGATTACCATCTTGATCGAAGTAGTACCATTTGCCTTGGATTTGTTTCCAGTTCAAAGCAGGTTTATCATCTTGGTAAAAGCGCCAGTGATGATTTTCTTGGTACCATCCTTCTTTTTTGGGCTTGTCTTCTTGCACATCTACTTTAGGAAGAACTTCTGATTTAGAGTTTTCCTCAACACTCGACTCTTTCTTTTCTTCTTTGGCAATTGCTTCCTTGACAGCAGATGTGGATTGAGTTGTGTTTTCTTCTCCTAAGACGGATGCGGGTGCTAATCCTGCGATTGAAAGGATTAAAGCACTGGTCAGTAGTATCTTTTTCACTTTTTATTTCCTAACTTTTTCTTTTTCCCTTTTTCATTTTTCTATTAATTATCGAATTGAACTTCTTCTAGTAAGTATTCGATAAAGCGTTCGCCCATCTTAGACAGGCTGGTTTTTTCATGTTGGATATAGACTAGTTCAATCGGGTCGTCAATGTCCAGTGGAATGGAAACGATATTGTCTCCGTTGAGGTTGCTGTTCAATATCCCTGTTGCAATGGTGTAACCATCCAAACCAATCAAAAGATTAAAGAGGGTGGCACGGTCACTGACTACGATGGATTTCTTGTGGTGCTCTTGTGAAAGAATCTCCTCTGAAAAGTAGAAGGAGTTGTGCGTCCCCTGGTCATAACTCAGATAAGGAAAGTCTTCCAAATCAGCCAGTTTGACCTTGTCTTTTTTAGCTAGAGGGTTGGTCTTGCTGACAAAGATATGGGGTTGAGCGGTAAAGAGGTGGTGGGCTAGCAGGTGATTGTCATCCAGCATTTTCGTTAAAACATCACGATTGTAGCTGTTTAAAAAGAGGACACCGACCTCGCTACGGAAGTTCTTGACGTCATCGATAATCTCCCAAGTCCGAGTTTCACGAAGGAAGAGCTCGTATTTCTCCATATCACTTTTCTTGAGCAGAGAGACAAAGGCATTGACTACAAAGGCATAGTGCTGAGAGGAAACGCTGAAAAGTTCGCGGTGGGCGATAGGATTTTTATAACGTTCCTCCAGAAGCTGAGTTTGCTCGACAACTTGACGAGCGTAGGAGAGAAACTCCATCCCATCACGCGTCAAGGTAATTCCCTTGGGATTGCGGATAAAGATTTCAATGCCCATTTCATTTTCCAAGTCTCGAACAGCATTAGAGAGACTGGGTTGGGTGATAAAGAGTTGCTTGGCTGCCTCATTCATAGAGCCAGTTTCGACGATTTTGATAATATAGTGTAGTTGTTGAATTCTCATGTTTTTATTGTACCATACTTGCGGAAGAATGGGCAATGAAGACGAAGAAAATAGGGGGAAAGAACCGGTCCAGTATTGAAAAAAAGTCTAAAATCTGTTAGAATGGAAGCTATGAAAACATTCTATGATGTGCAGCAATTTCTCAAACAATTTGGCATTATTGTTTACATGGGGAAGCGTTTGTATGATATTGAACTGATGAAGCTCGAACTCTCTCGGATTTATGATGCAGGTCTCATGGACAAGCTAGATTACCTAGAAGCGGAAGCTGTTCTTCGTAGAGAGCACAAGATAGAATTAGACTACATAGAGAAAAATGGAGATAAGAACTTATGACAATTTGGGTTTTGTGGGGAATCGTACTAGCGATGGCGGCATGGATGGGGTATAACTACCTTCGTATTCGTCGTGCGGCTAAGATAGTGGATAATGCAGAATTTGAAGCCTTGATTCGAAAAGGGCAATTGATTGATGTCCGTGAACCAGCAGAATTTCACAGAAAACATATCCTCGGAGCTCGCAATATTCCTTCAAATCAGTTGAAGTCAAGCCTTGCAGCCCTTCGCAAGGATAAACCTGTCCTTCTCTACGAAAATCAACGTGGACAACGAGTGACCAATGCAGCACTTTATTTGAAAAAACAAGGTTTCTCTGAGATTTATATTCTTTCTTATGGACTAGATTCTTGGAAAGGGAAAGTGAAGACGAGTTAACATTCTATTAAAATCTGTCGAATGGTAGATAAAGCTAGTATCTTAAGGTATCATCATTTATATTAAATTTAAGGAGATTTTATAATATGAATTCACAACAAAAGAAAAAACTTCACTTATTTTAGGTATCTTATCTATCGTCCTTGGTTTGCTATTTCCAATAGTAGGTCTGATTTTGGGGATCATAGGATTGGTCTTGGCTTTTTCATACCAAAAAGAATCTGGACTAGACTATAAAACAGAAAAATTCTGAATATCATTGGACTTGTGGTTTCTGTACTTAACTGGATTGTAGCTGTCGCAGTATTTTTTAGAATTGTAGCTGTCGCAGTATTTTTTAGATAAGCAAAAAATAAAAAAGCTTTAAATTTAAAGCTTTTTTATTTTATCGACTCATCTCTAAGTAGTTTTTTATGATTTCCAATTCCTCTGGATTCAAGGGGCGGAATTGCCCTTTTGCTAGTTCTGGGTCTAATGTAAAGTCACCGAATTGGACGCGTTTTAGGGCAGTCACCTTGACACCAACTGAGAGGAACATTTTTTTAACTTGATGAAATTTTCCTTCTGAGATGGTAATAGAGGCATGGCTCTCTGTTGGGCTTATGTCTAGAATTTCTAGCTGAGCAGGTTTACAAGTGGTCCCATCTAAAAAGACAATCCCATCTTTGAATTTTTGGATATGGTCTGACGTGAGCGGTCCGTTTACTACCACTTGATAGGATTTATCGACATGGTACTGGGGATGAAGGAGCTGAAAGCCAAGAGGTCCATTGTCTGTTAAAAGCAGCAGTCCCGTCGTATCGCGGTCTAATCTGCCGATAGCATAGAGCTGGTCAGACTGGATGTCAGGTGGGAGTAGGTCCATGATGGTTGGCAGTTTCTTATCCTTGCTAGCTGTAACGACTCCGTTTGGCTTATGAAGCATGAGGTAGGTGTGCTCGTAGCCTTGGATTTGCCGTCCTTGAAAGACTAATTTCTGCAACCCAGTGTCGACATTTTGAGCCAGGGAGCTGGCTGGACAATCGTCTACTAGGATTTCTTTTTTTAATAGAGCCTGTTTCATAGCCTTGCGACTGACCTTTTCTTGGGCTAATAATCTATCTAAACGCATACCAGCTTATCTTATCATAAGTCTCTGACTTTGAAAAGAGTTGCCTTGACTAGAAAAGCAGAGTGAAAACATTTACACTTAGCTGAACTGTGATTTTTGAATGAGACTGTGGTATAATTGTTCAGTTAGAAATAAAAATTTAAATATTAGAGGAAATCATGACAAAATTAAGAGAAGATATCCGTAACATTGCGATTATCGCCCACGTTGACCACGGTAAAACAACCCTCGTTGACGAATTATTGAAACAATCAGAAACGCTTGATGCACGTACTGAATTGGCAGAGCGCGCTATGGACTCAAACGATATCGAGAAAGAGCGTGGAATAACCATCCTTGCGAAAAACACTGCCGTTGCCTACAACGGAACTCGTATCAATATCATGGATACACCAGGACACGCGGACTTCGGTGGAGAAGTTGAGCGTATCATGAAAATGGTTGACGGTGTTGTCTTGGTCGTGGATGCCTACGAAGGAACCATGCCACAAACTCGTTTCGTATTGAAAAAAGCCTTGGAACAAAACCTTGTTCCAATCGTGGTTGTCAACAAAATCGATAAACCATCAGCTCGTCCAGCAGAAGTAGTAGACGAAGTATTGGAGCTCTTCATTGAGCTTGGTGCAGACGATGACCAGCTTGATTTCCCAGTGGTGTATGCTTCAGCTATCAACGGAACTTCTTCATTGTCAGACGATCCAGCTGACCAAGAAGCTACGATGGCACCAATCTTTGACACCATTATCGACCACATCCCAGCTCCAGTAGACAACTCAGATGAGCCTTTGCAATTCCAAGTGTCACTTTTGGACTACAATGACTTCGTTGGACGTATCGGTATCGGTCGTGTCTTCCGTGGTAGTGTGAAAGTTGGGGACCAAGTTACCCTTTCTAAACTAGATGGTACAACGAAGAACTTCCGTGTTACAAAACTTTTCGGTTTCTTTGGTTTGGAACGTCGTGAAATCCAAGAAGCAAAAGCAGGTGACTTGATTGCCGTTTCAGGTATGGAAGATATCTTTGTTGGTGAGACGATTACACCGACAGATGCAGTTGAGCCTCTTCCAATCCTTCACATCGATGAGCCAACGCTTCAAATGACTTTCTTGGTCAACAACTCACCATTTGCTGGTAAAGAAGGTAAATGGGTGACTTCTCGTAAGGTGGAAGAACGCTTGCAAGCAGAATTGCAAACAGACGTTTCCCTTCGTGTTGACCCAACGGACTCACCAGATAAATGGACTGTCTCAGGACGTGGAGAATTGCACTTGTCAATCCTTATCGAAACCATGCGTCGTGAGGGTTATGAACTTCAAGTATCTCGTCCAGAGGTTATCGTAAAAGAGATTGATGGTGTTAAATGTGAACCATTTGAACGTGTTCAAATCGATACTCCAGAAGAATACCAAGGATCTGTTATCCAAAGCCTTTCTGAACGTAAGGGTGAAATGTTGGATATGATTTCAACTGGTAATGGTCAAACTCGTTTGGTCTTCCTTGTTCCAGCGCGTGGTTTGATCGGTTACTCAACTGAGTTCTTGTCAATGACTCGTGGTTACGGTATCATGAACCATACCTTCGACCAATACTTGCCATTGATTCCAGGTGAAATTGGTGGACGTCACCGTGGTGCCCTTGTTTCCATCGATGCTGGTAAGGCAACAACATACTCAATCATGTCTATCGAAGAACGTGGTACAATCTTTGTCAACCCAGGTACTGAGGTTTACGAAGGAATGATTATCGGTGAAAACTCTCGTGAAAACGATTTGACAGTTAACATCACTAAGGCCAAACAAATGACCAACGTTCGTTCTGCAACCAAGGACCAAACAGCGGTTATCAAGACACCTCGTATCTTGACCCTTGAAGAGTCTCTTGAGTTCTTGAACGACGATGAGTACATGGAAGTAACGCCTGAGTCAATCCGTTTGCGTAAGCAAATCCTCAACAAGGCAGAGCGTGAGAAAGCTAACAAGAAGAAAAAATCAGCTGAATAAGAGCTAGAAAGAGATAAAGATGGTCTATTTAATCATAGGGATACTCTTATTACTACTCTATGTATTTGCGACACCCCAAAGTATCAAAGGAACAGTCAACATCGTTATCTTGGTCTTTGTAGTTGTTGCACTCTTGATTTTGCTGATGTTGTCCATCTTGCAAATCTTCCAATTACCGACAGAATTCTTTGTCACAATCGCCATGCTGGCTCTAGCCTACTTTAGCTTGAGAGACATTACGCTCATGCCTGTAAAAAAGAGCAGAAGAAGATAAATAGAAAGAGAGCTACGGCTCTCTTTTTCTATGCTAGAATGAAGGCTAGAGCATTTTCGTTTAGTATTATTTTCATAAAAATGGTAAAATAGTAGGAGTAGAAATGGAGTTTGAGACATGAAAGTAATCGATCAGTTTAAAAATAAGAAAGTACTTGTTTTAGGTTTGGCTAAGTCTGGTGAGTCTGCGGCCCGTTTGTTGGACAAGCTGGGTGCTATTGTGACAGTAAATGACGGCAAGCCTTTTGAGGAGAATCCTGCTGCTCAAAGCTTGCTAGAAGAGGGAATCAAGGTTGTCACTGGTGGGCATCCTTTGGAGCTCTTGGATGAAGATTTCGCTCTGATGGTGAAAAATCCAGGTATCCCGTATAGCAATCCCATGATTGAAAAGGCATTGGCAAAGGGGATTCCAGTCCTGACTGAGGTGGAATTGGCTTATTTAATCTCAGAAGCGCCAATTATCGGTATCACTGGTTCAAATGGGAAAACAACCACAACGACGATGATTGGGGAAGTTTTAACTGCTGCTGGTCAACGCGGTCTTTTGTCAGGGAATATTGGCTATCCTGCTAGTCAAGTGGCTCAAACTGCGACAGCCAAGGACACGCTCGTCATGGAACTTTCTTCTTTCCAACTGATGGGTGTCCAAGAATTCCATCCTGAGATTGCGGTTATTACCAACCTCATGCCCACTCATATCGACTATCATGGTTCTTTTGAGGAGTATGTGGCAGCTAAGTGGAATATCCAGAACAAGATGACAGCAGCTGATTTCCTTGTATTGAACTTTAACCAAGACTTGGCAAAAGAATTGGCTACCAAAACACAAGCCACTGTTGTACCATTTTCAACACAGGAAAAGGTTGATGGAGCTTATCTGGAAGATGGTCAACTCTACTTCCGTGGAGAAGTGGTCATGGCAGCGAGTGAAATTGGTGTTCCAGGTAGCCACAATGTAGAAAATGCCCTTGCGACCATTGCAGTAGCCAAGCTCCGTGGTGTAGACAACCAAACCATCAAGGAAACTCTTTCAGCCTTTGGAGGTGTCAAACACCGTCTCCAGTTTGTGGATGAAATCAAGGGTGTCAAATTCTATAACGATAGTAAGTCAACCAATATCTTGGCTACTCAAAAAGCCTTGTCAGGATTTGACAACAGTAAGGTTATCTTAATCGCAGGTGGTTTGGACCGTGGAAATGAGTTTGACGAATTGGTGCCAGATATTACTGGGCTCAAGAAGATGGTTATCCTCGGTCAGTCTGCAGAACGTGTCAAACGGGCAGCAGATAAGGCTGGTGTGGCTTATGTGGATGCGACAGATATTGCAGATGCGACCCGCAAGGCTTATGAGCTTGCGACTCAAGGAGATGTGGTTCTCCTCAGTCCTGCTAATGCTAGCTGGGATATGTATGCTAACTTTGAAGTACGTGGAGATCTTTTCATCGACACAGTAGCGGAGTTAAAGGAATAATATGAAAAAAATTGTCTTTACAGGTGGGGGGACGGTTGGACACGTCACCCTCAACCTTTTGTTAATGCCTAAGTTCATCGAAGACGGCTGGGAAGTTCACTATATTGGTGATAAACACGGAATCGAACACCAAGAAATCCTCAAGTCAGGTTTGGATGTTACTTTCCATTCTATTGCGACTGGGAAGTTGCGTCGTTATTTTTCTTGGCAAAATATGCTGGATGTCTTCAAAGTTGGTTGGGGAATTGTTCAATCGCTCTTTATCATGTTACGACTGCGTCCACAGGCTCTTTTTTCTAAGGGAGGATTTGTCTCTGTACCGCCGGTTATCGCAGCGCGAGTGTCAGGAGTGCCTGTCTTTATTCATGAATCGGACCTTTCTATGGGCTTAGCCAATAAAATTGCCTATAAATTTGCGACTAAGATGTATTCGACATTTGAGCAGGCTGCTGGTCTCGCAAAAGTCGAGCATGTGGGGGCAGTGACCAAGGTTTCAGACCAAAAAACTCCTGAACCAGATGAATTGGTGGATATCCAAACCCACTTTGATCCTAAATTGCCAACGGTATTGTTTGTTGGTGGTTCTGCAGGAGCTCGTGTATTTAACCAATTGGTGACAGATCATAAGCAAGAACTGACCGAACGCTACAATATTATCAATCTCACTGGAGATTCAAGCCTCAATGAGTTGAGTCAAAATCTCTTTCGTGTTGATTATGTGACGGATCTCTATCAACCCTTGATGGAGATGGCAGATGTGGTGGTGACGCGTGGCGGTGCCAATACGATTTTCGAGCTCTTGGCCATGGCGAAACTCCATCTCATCGTACCATTGGGTCGTGAAGCAAGTCGTGGAGATCAGATTGAAAATGCAGCCTACTTTGTTAAGAAAGGCTACGCAGAAGAACTTCAAGAAAGTGACTTGACCTTGGAAAGCTTGGAGGCGAAACTCAGTCACTTGCTTAGTCACAAGGACCAATACCAAGCTAGCATGAAAGCTTCGACTGAATTGAAATCTCTTGCAGATTTTTACGATCTACTAAGAAAAGACCTAGCATAAGGAATATCAATGTCAAAGGATAAGAAAAAAGAATCAAACCAGAAGCAAGAATTGTCTGAATGGCAGAAACGAAACCAGGAATACCTGAAGAAGAAGGCTGAGGAAGAAGCTGCCCTTGCTGAAGAGAAGGAAAAGGAAAAACAAGCTCGTAAGGAAGCCAACTCGAAACTATTGGAGGAATCCAAGAAATCATCGAGTGAGTCAGATGAGGAAGCCTCAAGTCCAAGCAAGGAACTATCCGAAAAAGAAGAAAAATCTCAAAAGGATGACCGGAAAGTCAAAGAGGGAAAAGAGAAGAAGAAAAAAGAAAAACCAGAGAAACCAGCCAAACCTAAAATTGCGCCTGTTCATATTTGGCGAGCTGTGAGTATCTTGGTACCCAGTGTCCTGGTCCTCCTTCTTTCAGTCTATCTATTGACTCCACTTTCGACCATCAAAAATATCGAGGTTAAGGGGAATAGTAACACCCAGGCGGATGACATCAAACAGGCTTCTGGGATTCAAGATAGTGACTATACTTTAGCTCTATTGTTGGATAAGGAAACATACGCTGAGCGAATCAAGTCCAATCATTGGATAGAATCAGCGAAGATTAACTATCAATTTCCGACTAACTTTACGATTGAGGTTAAGGAATTTGATATTGTTGGTTATTATGTGTCTGGTGAAGAGTATTATCCAATTCTTTCTAGTGGTACAGTAGAGTCAACTCCTGTTGATCGCTTAAACTTGCCTGAGACTTATCTGACAGTTACCTTTAACGATGAGCAGCAGGTGAAAAAGCTGATAACAGGATTGTCTACCATCAGTGAGGATATCAAGAGTCAAATCCAGAAAATCGAATTAGCGCCGAGCAAGGCAACAGCAGATCTTTTAAAAATTACTATGCTGGACACAGATGAGGTTTTGGTTCCCTTGTCAGAATTGAGCAAGAAATTGCCTTATTACAGCAAAATCAAGCCCCAATTGACAGAACCGAGTGTAGTCGATATGGAGGCTGGAGCATACAGCTATACCATAGCGGATAAGCTGATAGAAGAAGCAGAAGAAAAAGCCAAGCAAGAGGCTAAGGAAGCTGAGAAGAAAAAACAGGAAGAAGAAAAGAAAAAACAAGAAGAACAGGGAAATCAAAGCCAAACGAGCCAGCAATCACAGAGTCGTTAGACTAACTTTTCCTCTTGATTTTGAATGGTATAGAAGTCTAGTTTCGAGTTTTTGCTTGACAAGTCCTACTATAAATAATAGAATAGAAAAAAACCTTTAAAGCAGTCCAGAGAGGCAGCTAAGGTTAGACGGTGAAAGGGTGGAGACTACCCATTTTTCGTGGAACCTTGCTGTTGGCAGGTTCCTTTTTCATGCTCTCTAGCTTACAAAGGTAAAAGGAGAAAGGTATGCGTGAACATCGTCCAGTTATTGCTCTTGATTTTCCTAGTTTTGAGGCAGTCAAGGAATTTTTATCTCTTTTCCCAGCAGAAGAAAGTCTTTATCTAAAAGTAGGGATGGAGCTTTATTATGCGGAAGGTCCAGAAGTTGTCCGTTATTTGAAGTCATTGGGGCATAGTGTCTTTTTGGACCTCAAGCTACATGACATTCCAAATACAGTTAAATCGGCTATGAAGGTCTTATCTCAGCTTGGTGTGGACATGACTAACGTTCATGCTGCAGGTGGTGTGGAGATGATGAAGGCTGCGCGTGAAGGTCTGGGGACACAAGCAAAATTGATCGCTGTGACCCAGCTGACATCAACGTCGGAAAGCCAGATGCAGGATTTTCAAAATATCCAAACCACTCTGCAAGAGTCTGTGATTCACTATGCCAAGAAGACAGCTGAAGCGGGCTTGGACGGTGTGGTTTGTTCAGCTCAGGAAGTGCAACTCATCAAGCAGGCCACCAATTCAGATTTTATCTGTCTGACACCGGGAATTCGTCCGGCGGGAACTGCCGTAGGAGACCAAAAACGTGTCATGACGCCAGCGGAAGCCTATCAAATCGGTAGTGACTATATCGTAGTGGGACGTCCCATTACCCAAGCTGAGGATCCTGTTGCAGCTTATCATACCATCAAGGATGAATGGAACAAAGACTGAAATGAAAGAAATAGATTATAAAAACAAAAGGAGAATACTATGACACTTGCTAAAGATATCGCTAGCCACCTCTTGAAAATCCAAGCAGTTTACCTCAAACCAGAGGAGCCTTTCACTTGGGCATCTGGTATCAAATCGCCGATTTATACTGACAACCGAGTGACGCTTGCCTATCCAGAAACTCGTAGCTTGATTGAAAATGGTTTTGTGGAAGCTATTAAAGCAGAATTTCCAGAAGTAGAAGTGATTGCAGGAACAGCGACAGCAGGGATTCCGCACGGAGCCATCATTGCTGATAAGATGAATCTGCCTTTTGCCTATATCCGTAGCAAACCAAAAGACCACGGAGCAGGTAATCAAATCGAAGGTCGTGTAGCTCAGGGACAAAAGATGGTTGTTGTTGAAGATCTCATTTCAACGGGTGGGTCTGTTCTTGAAGCCGTAGCAGCTGCTAAACGCGAAGGAGCCGATGTGCTTGGAGTTGTAGCGATTTTCAGTTATCAATTGCCGAAAGCCGATAAGAATTTTGCGGATGCTGATGTGAAATTGGTGACACTTTCTAACTACAGCGAACTCATCCACCTAGCCCAAGAAGAAGGTTACATTACGCCAGAAGGACTCGACCTCCTAAAACGCTTTAAAGAAGACCAAGAAAATTGGCAAAATGCTTAAAACATAGAAAATCAGGTAGTCACAAGGATTACCTGATTTTTTATATGTGGGCAATAAAACAAATCTCCCTAAAGGTAAAGGAGAATATAGGATAATGATAGAATGAGAGACCTTCTTTTTTGGAGGCATATTCAGATAATCAGTTTGAAATTTCCAGACAAAATTTTTGAAAGGATTCTGAAAAAGAGGTAAGATAGTTTATGTAAGACAAAGTAAACGCTTACTTAACAAGGAGGACACTTTATGTCATATAAAACAAGCAATGCAGAAGGACCTGTAGATTTTATTAACACTTATGATTTGGAGCCAATGGCGCAACAAGTCATTCCTAAAGCTGCCTTTGGTTATATCGCTAGTGGAGCAGAGGATACTTTCACTTTACGCGAGAACATCCGTGCCTTTAACCACAAACTTATTGTTCCTCATACGCTTTGTGATGTTGAAAATCCAAGTACAGAGATTGAATTTGCGGGTGAAAAATTATCTTCACCAATTATTATGGCGCCTGTTGCGGCTCATAAATTGGCAAATGAGCAGGGGGAAGTAGCTACTGCGCGTGGTGTGCATGAATTTGGTTCTCTCTATACAACTAGTTCCTACTCTACCGTTGACCTTCCAGAAATTACAGAAGCCCTTCAAGGGACACCTCATTGGTTCCAATTTTACTTTAGTAAGGATGACGGTATCAACCGCCATATCATGGACCGTGTGAAGGATGAAGGCTACAAAGCGATTGTCTTGACGGCAGATGCAACTGTAGGGGGCAATCGTGAGGTCGACAAACGCAATGGTTTTGTCTTCCCTGTTGGTATGCCGATTGTTGAGGAATACCTGCCAGAAGGTGCTGGAAAATCAATGGACTTTGTTTACAAGTCAGCTAAACAACGCTTGTCTCCACGCGATGTCGAATTTATCGCTACATACTCAGGTCTTCCTGTGTATGTCAAGGGACCACAATGCCGTGAGGACGTTGAACGTTCGCTTGCCGCAGGTGCTTCTGGTATCTGGGTAACCAACCACGGTGGTCGCCAAATCGACGGTGGACCAGCATCCTTTGACTCACTTCAAGAAGTGGCTGAAGCAGTTGATAAACGTGTGCCAATTGTCTTTGACTCTGGTGTTCGTCGCGGTCAACACGTCTTTAAAGCCTTGGCTTCAGGAGCAGACTTGGTAGCTATTGGCCGCCCTGTGATCTATGGTTTGGCTCTCGGCGGTAGTGTTGGTGTGCGTCAAGTCTTTGAGCACTTAAATGCAGAATTGAAGACGGTCATGCAATTATCTGGAACTCAGACTATTGAGGATGTCAAACACTTCAAACTCCGTCACAACCCATACAACCCAACCTTCCCAGTTGACCCTCGTGACTTGAAATTGTATTGATAAAGAAGACGGCCTTCACTTTATGTGGAGGTTTTTCTTCGTGTATAGAAAGATTAAATCGTTATCGGAAACTATATAAATATATTTTCCAGTCAAAGTTCTTGCTAGGGCTTTCAAATTCTGTTATACTGGTCCAGTAATTAAATAATAAAGACATTTGGGGCGCTTTAGGCTGAGATGATACCCATTGAACCTGATACAGTTAAGACTGGTGAAGGGAAATGTGAAAAGGTTTTTTTCGTATGTCGAAAAGAACTGTCTAATCTTGTAAGCTAAACTCTAATTCTCGTTTGTAATTGGAGTTTTTTTGTTTATCAAAAGAGGATAGGTTTGTTTAGGTAGCTCTCTGCAAATGCCCTCGATGTTCTTTAAAAGTATCAAGTGGAATTACGATTTCGCTTGGTATCTCTTGGTGTTTTATTAATTACTAAGGAGTAAAGAGAGGAGAAGTAAATATGGAAACACAAGACTATGCATTTCAGCCGGGTTTGACCGTTGGAGAATTATTAAAAAGCAGTCAGAAGGATTGGCAGGCTGCAATCAATCATCGTTTTGTTAAGGAACTTTTTGCGGGGACAATTGAGAATAAGGTTTTAAAAGACTACCTGATTCAAGATTATCATTTCTTTGATGCCTTCTTATCCATGCTGGGTGCCTGTGTAGCTCACGCAGACCAGCTTGAATCCAAACTTCGTTTTGCCAAGCAACTAGGCTTTCTTGAAGCAGATGAAGATGGTTATTTCCAAAAAGCTTTCAAAGAGTTAAAAGTAGCAGAGAATGACTATCTAGAAGTGACCTTGCACCCTGTAACAAAAGCCTTTCAGGAGCTAATGTATTCTGCTGTTGCTTCATCAGACTATGCTCATCTTTTAGTCATGCTGGTCATTGCAGAAGGTCTCTATTTAGACTGGGGTTCTAAAGATTTGGCTCTACCTGAAGCCTATATTCATTTGGAATGGATCAATCTCCACAGAGGTCCTTTCTTTACAGAGTGGGTTCAATTTCTGGTTGACGAACTCAATCGTGTCGGGAAAGGTAGAGAAGATTTGACAGAACTTCAGCAACGCTGGAATCAATCAGTTGCTTTAGAATTAGCCTTTTTTGATATTGGTTATGAATTATAGGACAGATTCAATCCTTTGATGTAGATTAAAAGAATGAACAAACAAACCATATAAATATATTTTCCAGTCAAAAATCTTGCTAGGGCTTTCAAATTCTGTTATACTGGTCCAGTAATAAAATAATAAAGACATTTGGGGTGCTTTAGGCTGAGATGATACCCATTGAACCTGATACAGTTAAGACTGGCGAAGGGAAATGTGAAAAGGTTTTTTTCGTATGTCGAAAAGAACTGTCTAATCTTGTAAGCTAAACTCTAATTCTTGATTGTAATTGGAGTTTTTTTTTGTTTATATAAGCTGGATGAAGGCGATACAAAGCATTTAGGTAGGTCTCCTTGAATGCCCCACTTTTCTTTAAAAAAAGGAGTTTTTTATGTTGAAACAAAGTATAAATTTCTAATTATCTTTTTATATTTTCTTAAATGCTCGTAAAGCCTTATTCTATGTGCTTTCGAGTATTTTTACTGTAGGAAGATACTTCACGTTTCTTTGCATATTTCCTCATG